>NZ_JAMZGM010000090.1 GCF_024158605.1 Sebaldella sp. S0638
TTTATCTATTTCACTACCTTAATTTTATCTTTTTCTTGGCGTTTGCTTCTTCTTCTATTTTCATTGTCCTTTTTGTCCGCGAATCTTTTATCGTTGACAAGGAATATACTACCAAATCTAGAAAGTTTTGTCAACGCTTTTTTTTATTTTTTTTGTGTTTTTTTCACCCATCTTCTCAAAGCATTGATTTTACTGACTTCATATCTTGTAAAAAAATGACTTTTTTTCTCTTTTCTGCTGCTTTTTCAATTCCTTATTTTATCAGGCTTTCTTTATTTTATTTTTTATTTATTTTCTATCTGCTATTTTTTAATCAAAAAATTACCTTTTTTCTATCTTTCCTGTTATAACTGTCAAAATTCTAGTTTTTTTGATTTATCCCTTATGAATACAGCTCCGATGAGACCCTCTCTGTGCTGACACTAGATGTTCCGGCACTGATTTCACTTTTTTATTTTTATTCCTTTTATATTATCAGAGTATATATCTGTATAGTTTTTTTCACCATCTTTTTTTACTTTCAAACTTCCGTCATAATTTATTCTTTTCACTTCATACTGTTCTTTGTTACTATTTTCAACTATCTGATTATTCAGAGAATGCTTTTCATTTAAAAAATCTATTACACTTTCCCATTCTCCCTGTATTTTCTCAAGACCCTCTTTTGTATTTTCCACTGTTTTCACTATTATATCTTTTATATCATATTCTTTCCCTGTTATCAGTTTCAAAGAAAGTGCCGTTTCTCCATATATTCCAAAATCTGTGTTATTTACATTTATTCCTATTCCAATTACCAGATAGTCTTCACATTTTTCTATTAATATTCCTGACATCTTTTTCCCGTTATAATGTATATCGTTAGGCCATTTAAATTTCAGATTATCAGATTTCAATACCTCATCTAATACTTTATATACGGCATATCCTGTGATCAATGCTGCTTTCTCCCCGTAATTATTGTCTTTTACAAGAAATGAAAATAAAGCCGCCCCTTTATCAGAAATCCACGTGCTTCCCCTTCTCCCTCTGCCGCTTGTCTGATTATCAGCATAGACTATATAATAATCTTCTTTGTCCTTTTTTCTTTTCAAAAACTCACTTGTAGAATCTGTTAATTCCAAATGTTCTATTCTCATCCTGTTTTCTCCTTTACTGTAATTTGATAAAAAAATAAAGAGGGAATATCCCTCCTTAGTTTTCCACATTTATCTTTAGAAATTTATCCCAGATATCTGAAATTTAGATATATCATTGCTATGACTATTGTTACAAAAGTTAATGGAAGGCCATATTTTAGATATTCTATAAATGATATTACTTTTCCGTTCTTTTTACTTATATTAGCTGCTACTACATTTGCAGAAGCTCCGATTAAAGTAGCGTTTCCTCCGAGACACGCCCCAAGCGAAAGACTCCACCAAAGAGCATCTACATTTGGAAATGCTGTCTGCAGATTTTTTATCAGCGGAAGCATTGTTGTCGTATATGGAATATTATCAATAATCGGTGAAACTGAACTTGATAATATACCTATGAATAAAGCTGTTTTTTGAAAATCACCTTTTGTAAGAGACAGTGTAGCTTCTGCAAGCATTCTTATTACTCCTACTTCTACAAGTCCTTCTACCATAATAAACAGCCCCATAAAGAAAAATAATGTAGGCCATTCTACTTTTTCAAAAATTTCTTCCGGTTCTTTTTTACTTATCAGCATCAGAGCCATAGCTCCTGCAAGTGCAATTATAGAAGGTGCTATATGTGTAATTTCATGTGATACGAATCCGATAATTACTAAAAATAGTATAATCAGCGAGTAAAGCATTAATTTTCTGTCTTTTAACGCTCTGTCAGGGTCTAATTCCATTATATGAGCTTTTAGTTCTCTTGAAACTTTCATCTTTCTGCAGTAAAAAAAGTAAAGCAGAAATATAGTAATTATCAGATTAATTATAATTACAGGCCCAAGATTCACAATAAAGTCATTAAATGAAAATCCGGCTTCACTTCCTATTAATATGTTAGGCGGATCACCTATTAAAGTAGCTGTTCCTCCAATATTCGATGCCAGTATTTCTCCTATAATAAAAGGTTTTGTATCCAGCTTCAGATTTTCCAGCATAACTATAGTTACAGGAACTATAAGAAGTATTGTGGTAACATTATCCAAAAACGCCGAAAACACCGCCGTTACCAGCATTAATAATATTAATAAAGGTACAGGCTCCCCTCTTACCAGCTGGGTAGCTTTTATGGCTATCCATTCAAAAAGCCCCGTTTCTGCGAGTATTGATACCATTATCATCATACCAACCAAAAGAAATATTACATTCAGATCTATTGCTTTAAAAGCTTCCTCTGCTCCCAACACTCCCGTCATAACCATTATTACTGCCCCTAACATCGCCAATACTGATATAGGGAATTTTTCAAATATAATTAATATATATGCTAAACAAAATATAATTATTGCCAACAACATATGCGACATTCCTAATCACCAAAACCTTCATTAAATATGTAAAAACTTTTTAATTATGTCACGTCTTTCTATCATTCCGAAATATTTGTCGTTTTCCACGACATAGAGTCTCGTTCTTCCCTCTGTTATCATCTTAAAACATATTTCCATAATAGACGCCTGTTTATCAACCAAATTTTTACTTTTCCTGTATAATTCCCTGACAGTAACCTTTGCCGAATTTAAAAAGTATTCTTCAAAGGGTTCTCCCACAGTCATAAAACTAAGATCTGACACCAGCGAAGCATATTTCGGCATTCCAAACTCTATGAGTTCTCTTTCTGTTATTTCTCCGACAAAATACCCGGCTTTATCTACTACTGGAAGCCCTGTCTTATTTTCACTTATAAAACGTGAAGCTACAGCTTCCAGAGGTTCGTCCAGACTCACAGGTCTAACATCTGTGTCCATCAGATCTTCTGAAGTAACTGTTTGTTTTATATCATTTTCATATTCCTGAATCAGTTCTATAAACTCGTCTTCACTTCTTACATTTTTTACTTTTTCCAGAAACTCATTCTGATGTCCCAGATAAGACACCAGGGACATTAATTTTAGTACAGTTCTGTTTTTAGTCAGACCCGAAAGAATGATAAAAAATAATTCTATACTCTCTTCTTTATTTCTGACTATTGCCTTTATTGGTTTTTTCAAAGTTCCTGCCATAACAGTCGTGTCATTATAACCGTCTATTCTTCCATGGGGTATTACAAGACCATGCCCCAATGCAGTAGAAGTTTCACCTTCTCTTTTTGAAACCGCTTTTTTTGCTTTCTCTAAATTATTCCTAACTTCTTCGTCTACTTCAGCTGCTCTGTTCAGAATATCATCTATTAATTCTCCCACAGTTTCTGACTCTGCATTTAGAAATACCAGTTCCTTTGAAATAAAATTAGAAATTCTCATGCTATTCCCACTTTCCCGGTACCTGACTTAAAAAACTTTTTCATTATAATTTATAAAATAAGCCGCAGGTACCTCCGTTAATGAAAGAGTATATGGCTTTTACACCATATACTTCTTTTATACTTATTTATTTATAAATCAAATTTAATAACATAAAATTTTGATCTGCCTTATCAGCTTAATTTAGGATAAGTAATTATCCCGAAACCTGAGCCTACATGCGAACCTATTACAGGTCCTACTAATTTAATATTTACTACTGTAACTTTAGAATTCTTCTCATATTCTTTAGCTATTTTATCTGCTACATCAAGATTTTTGGAAACTCCTGCCCAGACTACGTATAAATATACACTCTGATTCTCTGTTTCCTGCTTTATAGTCTTTCTTATGTAGTTCAAAACACCCATTTCACCAATTACTTTCTTTTCCGGAATTACTTCCCCGTTTCTCACGCCTATTATGGGCTTTAGGTGTAATGCAGAACCAATATAGCTGGTAGCTTTTCCGATTCTTCCGCCTTTTTCCAAAAACTTCAGGTCATTCAGCGCAATCAGGAATCTTGCTTTTGATCTGGTATTTTCCACCCAGTTAATTATACTCTGAAATGACTCTCTTTTCAATGATTTTTTTGCAGCTTCCGTTACCAGATGCCCCAATGCTGATGTTGTAGTCAGACTATCCAGAATTTCTACATTTTCTTTTTCTTCCAGCAGATTTTTTGCTACTTGTGCAGATTGTGAAGTTCCGCTTAATTTTGAAGAAATATGTATTGAAATTATCTTTTTATATCCTTTTTCAAATAATCTTTTATATGCTTTCAAAAAATCCTGCGGTGCGGGCTGTGAAGTTTTTAATCCTGTATTTGTCTTTAGTATCTCTTCCCATACCTGTGATCTTGAAATCTCAAATATATCCTTATATAAATTCCCTTGAAATTCCACTTTTAAAGGAACTATACTTACAGGCAGATTCATGACCTCTTCTGGTACAAGATCAGATGTAGAGTCTGTTAATATTGCTACTTCAGGCATATTAGGATTTTTATTTTCCAGATATATATAATAGTAGTAATTTTCCTGATTCCCGTCTATAAATGTTTTATAAAGCTTCTTTGACTTTCCTTCTATAAGTTTTTTACACTGCTCGTCTTTTTCGCTGCCTTCTGTTACTGTTATTGTCATGGTATCTTTCGTAATATTCTGATCCAGCACTGATGATACCAGAGTTTTCAGATCATTTTCAGCATATTTTATCTTTCCGTTTACAAGGGCTATATAATTCCCCTGCTTTATTTCCAGTGCATCTACTTTTGTATCTCTTACTGCTTTTGTTATCTCAATGGAAATATTTCTCTTTTCTTCTTCCATTAACTTTTCTATCTCTTCGTTCTTGTCTTTTATATAAAAATTTCCTTCAAGCATTGTTCTTGTTTCCATTACAACGGCATTTTTCTCTGACTTTTCACAAGCCAGTTTTGCAGTAGAAATTATATTTTTATTATTCGGATAAATATAAATTATTTTTTTATCCAGTTTATTTAATGCATTTAATATATCCTGCACACTTGGATTCTTACTCTGTCCTCCAAGAATTACCACGTCAGCACCGTTTTTCAAAAATTCATTTTTTAGATTTTCTGTATCCGCCACTATAATATGACCCTTTTCAGATAATGTAATTTTGTCATTAACAAAGATCTTTGCCCCGTCTTCTTCTTTTGGCTTTACATACAGATTCTCATGCTGAAGTTTCATATTTTCTATTTTTACTTTTTCCAGATCACCGTTTTTCAATGCAAGTTCCAGTGCTTGTCCGGGATTATTCGTATGCACATGAACCTTGAACTTCTTTGAACTCTGTGCAAAAACTGCCGAATCTCCCAGTTCCAGAATTTCTTCTTTAAATTTATCAGTGTCAAAACTCGAATTTCCAATTATAAATTCTGTACAATACTGAAACGTTATACTGTCAGGATCATGATCTATATTAGCAATCGTCGAAGAAAAATCAGCATTCTTTACTTCTGTAGGCTCTATTTCCTCTACAAGATCCGCCTGCGTTATCAGCATATAAAAACCTTCAAGTATATAAAACAGTCCTTTTGCTCCGGCGTCTACTACTCCTGCTTCTTTAAGCTTAGGCAGTTCTTCTGGTGTCTGCTCTACAGCTTCCTGTGCCGTATCCTTTATATTTTCCAAAAGTCCTACAAGATCATCACTTGTTTTTACATACTCTCTTGCAGAATCTGCTACTTTTCTGATTACTGTAAGTATTGTTCCTTCCACAGGCTGATTTACCGCCTGATACGCTACTTCTTTTGCGGATTCCAGTGCAGTTACCACATCTGCGGCATATAACCTGTCCTTATCCCCGATTCCTTTTAGGAAACCTGTTATTATCTGGGATAAAATCGTCCCGGAATTCCCTCTTGCTCCCATTAGAACTGCTTCTTCCACAGCCTCGCTTACTTCATTCATGCTGCTTTTTTCATTTACCCTTGTAAGTTCTTTTTCCACAGCACTGATTGTCATGGACATATTGCTTCCTGTGTCTCCGTCAGGAACAGGATACACATTCAGTTCGTTCAGAACTTCCTCATGCATTACCAGCCATTTGCTTCCTGCGATTAAAAGCATCCTCAAACGTTTTGCATCAATATATCTAATTCTCATTCATTCCTCCTAATTGCTTTGAACTATTTTATTCCAAGAATTTTCTTTTTTTAATATATACTCTAAAAACTCCCTGACAGCTCCCTCTCCTCCATTTTTAGAAGAAATAAAATCAGCTGTTTCCAGTATTTCTTTACAGGCATCTGCCGGTGCTCCTACAAGTCCAGCTTTCTGCATCACTTCAAAATCATTTAAGTCATCACCTATATAGGCTATTTCTTCGTCAGAAATTCCCAGTTCTTTTTTCAGCTGATCATATACCACTACTTTATCATCTATTCCCTGATAGAGATGTGTGATCCCCAGTTCTCCGGCTCTGATACTTACTATTTTTGAAGTTCTTCCTGTAATAACGGCAAAAATTTTCCCGCATTTTTTTCTTGCATTTGCTATCATATAACCGTCTTTTACGTTAAACTCTTTAAACTCTTCCCCGTTATTGCCTATTAGTATTCCTCCCTTGGTAAGAGTACCGTCCACGTCCAAAATTATTAATTTTATCATAAACCTTCTCCAATAAACATTTATATTTTACAAATTATATACAAAAATGTAAAGCCAAAAACAAAATGACAGTTTTTGGATATCACTATTTTACATCAAATAACACAAAAAAGCTAATGATTTTCATCACTAGCCTGTGAAACGCTTATTTTTTCGATATAAATTCTATGTATTGTTTTACCAGTTCCAGCTCATCCTGAGACATTTCCATAAGTCTGCCGAGGATCTTCCCAATTTCGACGTCATCTATCTCATCCAGAAGCTCTGACGTAATCTCTTTTTTCAATTCCTCGGTGTCTTTATCCGTATATCCGATTATTTTAAATAATTTTAAGTGATCAATATTTAACTTTCTGGAAATTTTTTTTAGAAGGAGAGGATTTACCATTGGATGCTTACCAGATTCTAAATTTGATAAATATGCCGGACTTATACTCAGATGTTCTGCCATTTCCCTCAGCCCTATTCCCTTTTCTACTCTTTTACTTCTTATGTACTCACCTAATACTATAATCAGATTTGGATTTGTCCTTAGGTCTATTTTCTCCATCATTTTAACCTCTACTTAAAATTTCACATTGTTTATTTTATAATATCACATAATCCTCTATTTTACAAATTATGCTTTACTTCTTGTGTATTTTTACCATTAAAAAATATCTGTCTCAAAATCAGAATATTTTCATATAATATAATCAAAATTTTTGTATATATTTTCCTGTAAATCCACTGTATTTTTCTTATATTAAAAATTTCTGCTTCCAAGACAGACCATATTTATTTTTTTTGCCCGTAATAAGCATTAGCCCCGTGTTTTCTCAGAAAATGTTTATCCAGAAGCTCCTGCTGCATACTCTCTTTACCGCTGTTAAACATTTCCATACTTGCTGCCATTCTTCCTATCTCTTCCAATACCACTGAATTATGTACCGCTTCTTCCGGTGTCTTCCCCCATGTAAACGGTCCATGGCTGTTTACCAATACTCCTGGTACATACAAAGGATTCAGCCCTCTCTCTTTATATGTTTCTACTATCACTTTGCCTGTTTCCTTTTCATATTCCCCTTCTATTTCTTCTGTTGTCATCTTTCTTGTACAAGGAATCGAGCCGTAGAAATAATCTGCATGGGTTGTCCCGTATGCCTTTATATCTCTTCCGCTTTGCGCCCATATTGTTGCCCATGTTGAGTGAGTATGAACTATTCCTCCCACTTCTTCAAAGGCTTTATACAGTTCTATGTGAGTTGCTGTGTCTGATGACGGGTTCAAGTCTCCTTCCGCTACATTTCCTTCAAGGTCTACCACTACCATGTCAGAAGCTTTCATATTCTCATATTCCACTCCGCTTGGCTTTATTACGATAAGTCCTTTTTCCCTGTCTATTCCGCTTACATTTCCCCATGTATATAATATCAGTCCTTTTTCAGGAAGTTCCATATTTGCCCTATATACTCTTTCTTTTAATTCTTCAAGCATTTTAGATAAATCCTCCTTCCTTCATTCTTGATAACATCCACTCTCTTACCTTTTTTATGTCTTCTAATGGTGTATTACTGCTTTCGTTCCACATTTCCACTAGGAAAGGCCCTTTGAATTCAGACTTTTTCAATGTTTCAAATGTTTTTACGAAATCTACATCACCTGTTCCGAATTCCAGCTCCCTGAATATTCCTCCGAAAGTATCTGTTACTTTCTTTGCTTCCTTTAGGTGTATTGCTATTATCTGCTGTGCTTTTATTCCTTTTTCCAGTTCATTATATACTTCATCATGTGTCCATGCTGTGAGGTTCCCAAGGTCAGGGTACAGTTTCAGCCATGGCGAGTCTACTTCTTCTGCTATTTCCATATATTTAGTTACTGAATTAAGAAATGTATTTTCCATATTTTCTATAGCGAGGGTAATACATGCTTTAGAAGCCCATTCAGAGGCTTTCTTTAAGTTTTGTATAAACATTTCCCTTGTTTTGTCGCTTCTTTCTTCATAGTAAACATCATAACCGGGAACCTGAATAACTCTGATACCAAGTTTATCAGCCAGTTCAACGGCTTTTTTCATTAAGTCCATGGATTTTTCTCTTGTGGCATTATCCATACTTCCCATGGGAAATCTTTTCTGACCGCTGAAAGTCATGGAAGGGATTCTGAAATCTTTATCAATAAGAAGGTTATTCATATTTTTAATTTCGTCATTGTTCCAGTTGAGCCTTGCAAGTCTTTCATCAGATTCATCAACAGAAATCTCGATAAAGTCATAGCCGGCTTCTTTTGCAATATCAATTTTGGTACTCCAGCTTTCTTTTTTGGGAAGGGCTTTTTCGTATATTCCCATTACCAGTTTGTCAAATTTGTACATTTTTCTCCTTTCCTAATAAATGAGAATAGAAAAACAAATATATTTATTCATCCCAGTATTTAGCAATTTCTTCTTTAAATTCTCTTGCCGCCTGTGCAGGGTCTGATGCTTCTCTTATCCCTCTTCCTGCTATAAATGTATAAACATTTATTCCTTTGAATAATTTTAATGTCTCTTTTTCCAGTCCTCCTGTTACTGATACTTTAAATCCCATTTCTACAAGCTTTTTTATCTTATTCAGGTCTTTTTCTCCCCATGTTTCCCCTGCAAGAAGTGCATCTCTGCTCTGATGATAAACTACCTGAGACAGCCCTGCTTCTTTCCACTGCTTCGCATGCTCAAATGTCCAGTCCCCGTAAAGCTCCACCTGTAAGTCAGCTACCTCTTTCAGCGCTGCTTTCATTGTAGGAATAGTAGCCGAACATATTACTGTCATCCAGTCTGCTCCTGCGTCAGCACAGTTTTTAGCTACAGTTCCTCCTGCATCGGCACATTTAGTATCAGCAAGTATTGTTTTAGACGGATAAAGAGCTCTAAGACATCTTACTGCCTCCATACCTTCTGCGAGACATAGTATAGTCCCTGCTTCTATAACATCAACCTCATTCCCCACCTGTGAAATAGATCTTATAGCATCGCTTAATGTATTATTATCGAGGGCTATCTGTAATAATGGTCTTGACATATTTTCCTCCCTTGTTTTATTTTTGATTTCAGTTCAGCATATTTTATGCCGAAACCTCAATTAATCCGCTTTATATACTCAATTTTCTTCATAACCCAAACCAAGAAAACCTCTCCCCCCTAAAAAACGTTGTATTTATTTCAAAAGTTCTATGATTTCATCAGCACTTTCTGCACTTCTGATTTTTTCAAATATTGCCTCATCATCAAAAAGCATTACTATCTGGGGTATAGATTCGTTGGAATGTACCTCAGAACTTGTAGCTGAAAATCCCAAAAGAATATCCACTTCCTGACCATCAGGAAAGACAACGGGTTTTTCAAGTGTAACGAAGCTGAAACCGTCTTTCAGCACACCCTTTTCCGGTCTTTCATGGGGCATGGCTAATCCCGGAGCCAGTATATAATACGGACCGAGTTCATGTGTTCTTTCTATTACTGAATCTATATATTCTTCTTTGATAATTCCCTTTTCAAGCAATGGTTTGAAAGTGATTTTTATGGCGTCTTCCCATGTTTCTGCTTTCTGCTTCACTTTGACAGAATCATTTTTGACCAGATATTCCAGTAGTGTCATTTTTCCTCCTCTGTGTTATGTAGAAAATATATATGTGCATTTTACAAATTAAAATTATTTATTATTTTTTCAATATCATCTATAGAGCCGGCAATTCTGAACTGCTCTCTTAGTGCGTCATCAGAACCTATCTTTACGATACTTTCCAGTATTGGCAGAAGTTCTTCATGTTCTCCGGCATTTGCTATACAAAACACCAGAAAAACCGGATCGTTATATTCGTTTCCAAAATTAACAGGCTTAGAAAGAGTCAGAAGACTGACTCCTGTTTTTAATGCACCGTTTTCTCCTGATGTATGGGGCATGGCAATATTAGGTGCTATAACAATATAAGACCCTAACTCTCTATATGCTTCAATCATAGCCTGTACATAAGAATCAGTGACTATATTATTTTTGAGAAGCAGTTCACCGCCTATTTTAATAATTTCCTCGGGATTTTCACTTGAAACATTCAGCCTTATCAGCTTATCCTCAGCCATATTTTTTAGATTATACATTTTTCTTCTCCTTGGGCATATTTATTCCGAGTCTTTGATACTGATCATTCGGAGACTCGTGAAATTTCATGTTTTTTACTAGTTTTTCCGTGAGTTTTTGTTCCAGAATCTCATCTTTTACAGGTGAGAGCTGTCCGGGATCATTATTGATATCGAATATTAAAGAACCATATTTATATATTTTATATTTATCTTCTGCACGAAATTTAAGTACGGGGACATTTTTAGAATAATTTACCGGTTCCGAAAGCTCAACATCTTTTATTTCATCTATACTAAAAAGTTTGTTCATATGCATGGGCATAAGTGTGTAGTTATAGAGTGGTTTGTTTTCTTCTAATGCCGGGGCTTTCATATAAGTGTATTTCCCGTCGTACATATTTACATGTCCGCCGTGGACTCCGTAAATGCATTCTTCACGTACAGGAGTGTCAGTTTCTATAGTTTGTTTCAGGGATTTTCCTTTCATTGATTCAGGAACAGGAACATCAAAGAAATCAAGTAGTGTTGGCGCCCAATCTATCATTTGTACTATGGATTTTCTTCTTTCATTCTTCTTTTTTGATCTTGGATCCCATATAAATAAAGGTGTATTGGCTATTTCGTTATAATAAGGCATGAGGTTTTTCCCCCACCATCCGTGTTCACCGAGAAGAAAGCCGTGATCTGTTCCCACGATGAGCATGGTATCTTCCCACATATTGTTTTTATCCATTAAATCAAGTATCATTCCAAGATTTTTATCACACATGGAAATCAGGGCAGCATACTTCTTTCTTATATGTTCCACAGCTTCCGGCGATTCTTTGACTTCTCCCCTCGGCCAGTCGAATTCCGGCCCTTCGTAAATATCATTATATTGATTTAGATATTTATCTTTCACAAAAAACGGTTCATGGGGATCAAAGGTTTCTATATGTAAAAGCCAGTTATCCGAAGAATTATTTTTTTCAATAAATTCACCCCCAAGGGAAAAAACTCTGCTTTGAGGTTGCTTTTCCTCAGTGTCCATATACTTTCTGTTAATTCTGTCATATCTCCATAAAGAAGAAACCTTTCCGCTTCCGCTGTGTGGTTCCGGAATACTTAAGAATTCAGTATCTTCTTTATATTCGACCTCGCCTTTCCAGTGATCACCCTCCTGTCCCCTGATAATCTCATATGAGGAAAATCTGTTATGAAATGTGGCTCCGCCGTCTTCCCAATAATGAAAGTGATCTGTTATCATATGTGTATAAACCCCTGATTTTTTCAGGATTTCCGGCATTGAATCATCGAAAGGCTCCAGAGGGCCCCATTCTCTGTGGAGAAAGTTATGTCTTCCTGTGTGCAGTTCTCTTCTTGCAGGCATACAGGGCATACTTCCTACATAACTTTTGTCAAAAGTAAGTGTCTTTTCATCAAGTCTCTTAAAATTAGGGGCATTAACCCATTCATTACCATAATTCGGAAGATAATGTCTGTTCAGACTGTCAAAAAATATAATTATTGCTTTCATTTCTCTCTCCTTATCCTTTCAATGCTGACGGAAAGCTTTCTTTCACAGCATTATATATGTCATTTCCCATTTTTTCCCCGTCCACTAAATTGGCTATTTTTATCATTCTAATCTCTTTATTTGAAGGAAGAACAATTCCTTCAGCAAGTTTTTCAGATACGGCAATGATATCAGCCCAGTCAAAATAGCTGTTTACTTCTCCTACAGATGTGACTTTAGTATCAGAATTTATTTTAAATTTTTTCATGGCAGACTCAGCTGTCATTTTCATAATAAGACTGCTCCCTGCGCCATAACCGCAGACAAACAGAATATTAACCATATCTTTCATATGAACCTCCTAAAATTTTATGTCAGCCTCCAAAAGGGCCCAGTGAAAATATTTTGGCAATCATTCTCATTAATTCTGTGATAGCCGGCCATACTGTACTCCAGTCAAACATTCCTGCCCATCCTATACCGTTTTCCAGTCCGCTGATTTTTATCATCCATACAGTACCAAAAACATGTATAAGACCCAGAAGTATACCTGATATAGCTACAGCACGCCATCCTCCGTATTTATTAGCTACCACGCCTATAGGTCCTCCGTCGAAAAATAACGGAACAAATCCTGTGAGAACCATATAAGGAACTTTGAAAAGCATAAGGATTCCCATTCCGATAATAGTTCCGAGAGTACAAAACAGGAAGCCGAGTGTAGCTGCATTTGGTGAATAAGCCAGAATAGCTGCTACATCCACACCGGGAACAGCATTTGGAATCAGTTTTTCCTGAATACCCTTGAATGATGCTGAAAGTTCCCCTATAAACATTCTTACTCCTGTTAGAATCAATACCATATACATTGAGAAATTAATACCCGACATAAGTATATAGATAAACCAGTTAGTATCTCCTGCCAGTTTTTGTACACCGTTTATTCCCAGAGTCATCATAAAACATCCGATAAAAACCGTCATAATGATCGCTACTGAAACTACATTATTATTAAATATAGAGAGCCATCCCGGAAGATTCATCTTTTCTGCATCATGTTCCTCAGGGTCTCCGAAAAACCGTGCTATTTTAGAGAAAAACCACATACCCACCATTTGATTGTGTGCAATGGTAAACCCCGCATTATTGGTGATCTTATTAGATGATTTAATTGCGAGATTCGTGGAAAAGGCCCAGTATACCCCGAGTAAAATTCCTGAAATCAAAACAGTTGCCGCAGAACCAAAGGCAAAATAATACACTACCAGCCATAAAACAGCCTGTGAGTGTGCAAAACCCGTATGTCCTGTAAGAAAAATTCCGTGCATTTTTGTATATTTTCCAAAGTAGACAATAAGAACATTTACCATAAAAGCAACTAAAAATACATATCCTATTAATCCGAATTTACTTCCGAGTCCCTCCTGTGTTGCCGCCCTCATGGCATAAGGATCCATAAGATACCCTTTTATCCCGTAGGCTTTGTTAACAGCGTCAGTAATAGGCTTAAAATATTTAGTCATCTGACTGCCGCCGAACATAATCAGATTTAATCCGACCATTGCAGTTATTGTTCCTGTGATGGTTTTACTCTTTGTTTCCTTTCTCAGAATATACCCGAGAGCAACAAGAAAACCAATAAGCATAATAGGATTGCCCAAAAAATCATTTACAAGAAAATTAAATAAAATTTTCAAAATATTCATTATAACCTCCAAAATTCATAACCAAATTATCCTGTGTGGAAACACTGATTTATTAAAAGATTACAGCATAGACTTGAAAGGTAAATCAGGCTCTATTGTAAAACAGTCCTCAAATCCTCTCTCAAAGTGAAACTCCA
>NZ_JAMZGM010000091.1 GCF_024158605.1 Sebaldella sp. S0638
TATCTCCTAAAGAATATTTGAAAAAAATTTCATAATAGACAAGATAAATGTGTCCACATTATTGACATAAGTACAATGCAATTACAGGGGCTTATTATTGCAGATAAGCTAATTAAAAGTAATGGGAGTAGGCTATGTTGAACAAGTGAAATAAAAAAAGCCCTAGAAGGGCGAGGAATGAAACCTAGTGTAGAACTTTGCTGATAATCAAAAATAGAATGATTATCATTGCTATTCGCAACATGTCATTCCTCCTAATTTGAAAGTGTTAGCTCTTGGGGAGCTACGAATTATTATAACAAAAAGACTGAACCGAAGTCCAGCCTTTTATCCCAAGATTCACATTTCAAATTAGTTTTCAATAATATTATATCAAATTGTAGGAGTTTGTCAAGGGTAAAATGGAATAGAGGAATTAAAGGAGGAATCAATGAAAAAGATAAATTTTAATGATACAAATATTACTGCTGACGAAATACTTGAGAATGTGCAGGAATTAATGAAAAGACAAGATAGCCGAGCAACAATAATGGATTATATAGAATCATGTGTAGAACCTAGGAAAGTAGATGAAAATAATTCAGAGTTTAAAGTGGCATATATAGAGAAAAGAAAACAGGTAGAAAAGTTAAGGGAAGAAGTAAGGACCCTGTTAAAAGAAAATGGAGAGCTACAGGAAGAATTGAAGAAAAAGGAAGAGAAAATAAAAAGTCTCGAGAAAAAAGAAGAACCAAAGCCTAAAGGTGTAGCAAGAGGGGGAAGGAAAGCAAAAAAAGAAAAGGAAGATGTGAATATAGATGATGTTTTAAAGGAAGGACTGAGTGAATAATGAGAAATAAAGACATGGAAAATTTGAAGGATATAGCGGAAAGTCTTCTAATAGCCTTAGAAGATAAAGATGAAGAATCAGCAAGAATTCTGTATGAAGATTTGACGGAAAAATGGGAAGAAATAGATGGATAATAAAAAAGCCCCTTCTGATTAAGAAGAGGTTGGAATGTACTTAAAATAATTGTACCACAAAAAAAGAAAAATAGGAAGTGATGATTCTATGAATCAATTTATATATAAGGCTCTTAATGATAAAGAGTTAAATGACGGGGAATTTAGGCTATATAGTTTAATAAAAGAATTAGGAAATAATAATGCTGGATATTGTTATGCTACAAATTCTTATTTAGCCAAGGTATTAGGAAAGCATGAAAAGAGCATATCAAGGTTGATAGGTCCTCTGATAGAAAAAGGGTACTTATATATGATTGCTTTGGAAAAAGGAAATGCGGTAGAAGAAAGACGATTGTACGCAGAGGAATCATATAAGACCTATTTAGAAGATTTAGAAAGTTATGAATCGAAAAAAGCAATGAAAACCTACTGTTTAAAAGAAAAAACAGAAGATGGAGATGAAACGACAGTAACTGTAAACGAAAGAAATTATAAAGAATACACGGGTAACAAAAACGCTACCGGTAACAAAAATGTTACTGGCACGGGTAACAAATTTGAGGACGGTACGGGTAACAATATTGTTACGGAGAATATATATAATATAAATAATAATAATATAAATATAGAAGAAGATGAAGAGCTGGGAAATAATCCGTTAGGACGGGCAAATTATTTCTTTGATTCACTGATAAAAAATCATGTTTTGGAAGTAAATGAAATGGCTAAAGAAGTTTTGGTGAAGGAACATTATACAAAACTAATTAAATATGATATGAAGCGACTGAAAGCAATTTTGCAGAAAATACTGAAAGTCAGGTTTATCCATGAAGAAATGAGAAATAAAACTGGGAATGACAGGAATTTTTTAGTTTGGATAGTGAAAAATATAGCCTTAATAGAAATAGATCAGTTTCAAGATTATCAGAAGAAGGATGGTAAGAAAAATGGAAAGTTTACGGGAAATAGCAGAGAAAAACCAAATAAGGGCTGGGGTCAATTTAACTGATGAAGATTTAAAGCGAAATTTCATAGAAGAATCTGTAAAAGAGGGAGCATATTATTATAACCAGATAAAAGAAAATGAGGAAAAAATAGAGACAGATAAAAGGCAAAGAGAAATAGAACTTTATTGTCGGAAGTCATTAATAACACCGAAGGTTCTAAAAGGGAAATTTGAAAATGTGGTATTGAATTCTAAAATAGAAGAAAAATATTACAAAAATCTTTTAAATTACTGCAAAGTATTTGATGAGGTAAAAGAAGATGGAGTGGGGATACTTTTAACAGGTAATCCAGGTACGGGAAAATCATTTTATACGAGCTGTATCTATAATGAATTAAAGAATAAATATAAGGTTTACAGGTTTAATTTTAGTTTTTATCTTGAGACATTGAAAAAAGATTTTAATGAGATAGAAAGACTGGAGTTTGTAAGAAATGCAGATTTAATAATAATAGATGACCTAGGTAATGAAGTGATGGAAAAAGAAAGTAAAATTGAAAAGGACGAAAATACAATAAACTGGAGACAGGAAAGACTTTTTAATTTAATACAGGAAATTTATGAAAATGAAATTCCGGTAATCATAAGTAGTAATCTGACATATGGCCAGTTGAATAAGTTTTTAGAGATAAAAGGCAGTGATAAGTTAATGGATAGACTAGTAGAGCAATGTAAACACTTTCACTTTGACTGGGAAAGCAGAAGAGCAGAAGTAAATAAGACTAAGTTTCAAAAATACTTTAGTTCTTGATTGGAGTGATTCCTGGTGAATGAGAAAGAAGAAAAAGAGTTATTGAGACGAAAAAATAAAGAGCTTGAATTACTCAGGGAAGGTATAGAAATTTGTGTATGGAAGGTGTACCCAGCTAAAACTATAGAGGATGCAGATAGAAAAATATTATTTTTAAAAAGAATACGGAATCAGGTAAATGAATTCAAATAGGAGGAATAAAAAAGTATGAATATAGTGTGCTTAAGTGGTTATATATCTACCCATGAATTAAAACTGCAGCAGACAGAAAGTGGAAAAACTTATTTAAGATTTTCAATAGCAATTTCAAACGGTAAAAATAAAGAAGGAAAAGCATATGATCCTGATTTTATAAATTGTGAAGCATGGGAAGAAAGGGCATTACATATTTCTGAATACTATTCTAAAGGAAAAGGTATAGAAATAACTGGAAAAATAAAACAGGACAAGTGGGAAGATGAAAATGGAAATAAAAGAAATAGATTAAAAGTCTTGGTAGATAGGATAGAATTTCCTAAATCAAATAAAAATGAAAATGGAACTGGAAAGGCGACAGAACCTCATAGTTGGGAACCAGGTGGAGCAGATAACGACACTATAGATGATGACGATTTTCCATTTTAATTAATCAGGAGGTGAAAAGATGATAAAAGAATTTTTATTAAAATTACAAAAGAGGAAGAAAAAGAAGAGTTTAATAGGCTTTGGAGCAAAAAAATGTGAATTAAATAGGAGCGAAGTACCTGTAGTAATGCTAGATTTTCCTTATAAAATATCAGAAGTAGCATTGGAAGTATTGAGACAGGGAAATAAAAAGTTATATATTCAACACTTAAAAAGAGAAGGAGTTTTGAAAATAAAGAAAAAACTGGATAGAGTTCTAAATGACATAGAAATATCAAGAGCGAATGAAGTTTTGAATAATATATATTTAGAAGAAAATGAGGGGAAATTATATTTTGTAACTTATATAGAATTATGCGAAATGCGTGGTTTTGATCATATAAAAAATTCTATAGAAGTATTTAAAAGAAAGGCAGGGATAGTGCAAGGAATTATTTGGAGTTAATTTAAAGGGAATAGAAGTGTTATAGATAAAAAAATCTTTTGAGTTGGTATAAATAAACTTAAGGGAGAGTAATAAATGCAAGTAATAAAAACAGGATTTTCAGGTAATAAATCAAACAGAGTAAAAGAAATAGCAGAGTTAACCAGAAATGGAAAATATACAAGAATAGTTGAAATATTTGGTGGTTCTTGCGTAATTTCTAATAATCTATTAAAAGAAAAAATAGTAGAGGAAGCAATAGCAAATGATTATGATCATTACTTTGATAATTTTGAAGAACATATTCATTTCAAAGAAAATTTTATAGAAAAATTACTGAAATTAGGGCTGGAAAAGTCAAAAGAGCGAAGAATGAGTAAAGAACATCAGGAAGTAGTACAAAATTCATTGAAAGATAAAGATAAAAATTTATTGAAATATTTATCAAAGAACTTTGTTTTTAGTTCTAAGAGAGCAGCAGCAGAAATAAAAATAAAGGATTTTATATATTTTACAAATGATATAACCATAGAAAAAGACCTTGAATATATAAGACATTTGAAAAATGTAAAATTGGATAGTTTAGATTATAAGGAATTTATAGAAAAATATATAAAGTTTGGTGATAGAAAGACATTAGTGGTAGTTGATCCACCATATCTAAATTCATCACAAAAACAGTATGGTGACGAGTTTTTTGGACTAGAAAAAACAATAAAATTATTAAATAGTTTGAAGGAAAAAAGAAATGATTTTATATTTTTCAATCAGATAAAAGAGGATTCAATAGAGTTATTGAAATTATATGATTTTAATTTTGAATACAATACACGAGTATCTTATATGTCTGCCGGAAGAAAAAGAGAGGATTTTATGGCACATATAAAATTTAGTGAGGTGGCTAACAATGAATGAGTTACAAGTATTTAAAAATGAAAAATTTGGAAGAATAAGAACTTTAGAAATAGAAAATAAAATATGCTTTGTAGGAAAAGATATTGCAGAAGCATTAAATTATAAAGAAACACATAAGGCAATATTAAAACACGTAGATGAGGATGACAGGATAAAACATCCCGTCATAGATGACTTAGGAAGAGAACAGTTAAGTTGGGTAATAAATGAGAGCGGTTTATATAGTTTAATACTAAGTTCAAAGATGAAAGAGGCGAAAATATTTAAAAGCTGGGTTACAAGTGAAGTATTACCAAGTATAAAAAATCACGGTGCTTATATAACAAGTGAAAAAATAGAAGAAATATTAAATAATCCTGATACCATAATAAGATTAGCGACTAATTTAAAAGAAGAACAGGAAAAAATAAGAGGTCTGGAATATGAGCTTAAGAAAAATGAGCCTAAAATAAATTACTATGACAGGGTATTAAATTCAAAAGATACAAAGACAGCAACAGAATTAGGACAAGAATTTGGAATGACAGCCTATAAGTTGAATAAATTTCTAATATCAATGGGAGTATTAAGCGAACGGTATGGGAAAATTTATATAAATGGGGCATTTGTAGATAAGGGATATCACGAAATAAAAAAATACCCTTATAAAAATAGTCATGGAATTGAAAAAGTAAATGAATATCTTGTCTGGACACAGAGAGGTAAGGAATTTATATATGGGCTATTAAAGAAAAATCTTATGATAAGTTAGGAAAAGAATGAACAAAATAAAAATAATTGAATTATTTGCGGGGTTAGGAGCACCACGAAAAGCATTGAATAATCTAAATATAGATCATGAAGTAGTGGGATTTTCTGAAATAGATAAATATGCAGAGATTAGCTACAGGGCAATACATAAAGATTTAATAACTCCTAATTTAGGGGATATTAGAAAAATAAAAGAATTGCCTGAAAATGACTTAATAACTTATGGTTTTCCATGTCAGGATATAAGTGTGGCAGGATATGGTAAAGGAATAAAAGAAGGAACTAGAAGCGGATTATTACTTGAAGTGGAACGGTTATTAAATATTGCAGCAGATAAAAATAAACTGCCAAAATATTTATTAATGGAAAATGTAGATGCCTTATTATCAAAAAAGCATATAAAAGATTTTGAAAATTGGTTGGTAAAACTGGAAAGCTTGGGATATAGAAACTTTTATAAGATATTAAATGCTAGAGACTATAATATACCACAGAATAGAAATAGAGTATTTTGTGTAAGTGTTAGAGAGAATAATTTTAAATATGTTTTTCCAGAAAAAAGAGTGCTGAAATTAAAATTAAGTGATTTACTAGAAGATGAAGTACTAGAAAAGTATTATTTAAGAGCTGAAAAAGTACAAGCTTTTTTAGAAAAATATAATTATGAAATAAAAGATCTTGAAACAGGAATATATCCATGTGTGACACCAGACAGGCTTGAAAAACGTCAAAATGGAAGAAGATTTAAAGGCGATAATGAGGAAATGTTCACACTTACCACACAAGATAGACACGGAATAATAAAAATAGGGAGTTTAACAGACAGAGATTCTCAAGGAGAAAGAGTATATACAACAGATATGGCGGTAACCTTAAATGCGAATGGCGGAGGATTGGGAGCAAAGACAGGTTTATATCTGATAAATAAAGATATAAGTTATTGTATAGATGCTAATTATACGAAGGGAACGACATTAGAGGATTATTTCAAAAAGAAAAGACGTCAGTTGGTATCGGATAAAACTTTTGGAATTAGGAGATTAACTCCACAAGAATGTTTTAGACTAATGGGATTTTCAGACCATGATTATGAAAGAGTAAGACTGGCAGGAATAAGTGATTCGCAGGCATATAAGCAAGCTGGTAACAGTATAGTTGTAAATGTACTAGAAGCAATATTTGAAACTTTATTTATTGAAAATAGTAAAAATCAAAGTAGTGAATATAGATTATTTTAATTGGAGATAATATGAATAATAAAATAAAAAAAGTATTTGTGAAAAAAGAAAATGATATTTTGTATTATTGGATAAAAGTATGTGGTGGCAAATTTGGATTTGAAAAGAAAAAAGACCTGATAAGATTTGCAATACAAAATAATTATGAATTAGAGTTTTAAAATAAATGCAGTAAGTGTAAAAGATAGGGAATTATTTCACTTGCTTGGGGGATGCAGGCCAATATAAAGGAGCGGAATTAATATGAAAGACATAGATGAAAACAAAATATTAATAGTAATTGGTTCTAATAGTAAAACAGAAGCATGTATAGTAATAAAACACATTGAAATAGTAGGTTTAAGTGAGAAGGAAGTAATATTTTTCATGATTAGTGGAAAAAAAGTACCTGTAAAATTTGGAAGTATGGAAGAAGCAAGAGCTTGCTATGAAAATACAATGAAACAGATAACAGGGAGAGATACAGATGAGATTAATTAAAACAGGAAAAAGTATAATGAATTTAACAGAGGAAGAAGCAAATAAACTAATGGAAATGACACATAATTATACAGATATGGATAAGATACCAAAGGTAAAAGCGATAGAATTATTTGATGATTATGAGGGAAGCATGCTGGTAATGTATCAATCGGAATTTTACACAGAACAAAGTTATATATTCAGAGAAGAAGATATATATCCAATAAAAGGATCAGCAGATATAGCATCTAAAATAAAAATAGAATTTCTAATAAATCACGGCTATTTGAAAATAGATGAATAAAGGAGAGATAAATATGAATGAAAAACAGTATGCATGGTACTTTGATAATTTATCAGCAAGTAGTGAACCTTGTAACTCGATAGACGAGTGTTTAAAAGAAGCGAGACAAGAAAATAATGGAGAATACGAAAAGGTATTTATAGGAACTGTTGAATATATTGAAGGCAAAATTGACGTTGATGTTCTGATTGAAAATATTCAAGATGATGTTTATCGTGATACCGAGGATAATATTGAAGATTATCTTGAAGATGTAACATACGAGGAAAAAGAAGAGCTGAATTTATTATTAAATGAAGTTTTTGATAAATGGAAAAAGAAAAATCAATATGAATTAGATTTTTATTTTGTTAAAGATGCAAAAGCTTATAATCTTTAGAAGAATAAGAGGAGTGGCCTATGGATAATATGACATATGAAGATATTGCAAGAGCAGCCGAAGTTCTTACAATAGTATATGAAAAGTCAAAAAAGATGTTGAGTGTAATACCTGTGAAAGCTCAAAAAGAAATGCTGGAAAAAGGTTTTACAATTGATGATTTTATAAGTGAATACAAAAAATATTCAGGATATACAGAAGAAAATGGTTTATTGCATGAAAATTTGAAAAAGTAGGAGGAAGAATGAAAAAAATTATAACATTATTTAGTTTATTATTATTAGTATCATGCGGAAAAAGTTATAAAATTACAGGGAAAAATTTTTATAAAGTTGGTGGGGGAAAATACTTAGTATGTAGAGGAAATGAATATCGTAAAACTTGCAGGGAAGAAATAGAACCAATTGAGATAAGATATGCAATAGCTTTTGATAATGGAATGTGGACAAATATAAGCAAAGAAGAGTATAAAAAATATAATATAGGAGATACTTATAAAGTAAAAATATTACAAACAATAACAAGATAAAAAAGATATATTTTATTTAAAAATTTATATGAAAAAATATATTCTATAATTTTAAAAAAATACTTGTAAATAAAGGGTTTGATAATATAAAAAGATATATTTAAAATAATAAAAAATATAGGAGGCTGCATGATAAAGAAACATGAAATAAAAATAGATCCTGAATATTTTAATGATGTGGTTGAAAAAAGAAAAACATTTGAAGTAAGAAAAAATGACAGGGCCTATGAAGTAGGAGATTTATTGCAAATACAAGAATATAATAGAGAAACAAAAGAATATACAGGAAGAGAACTTTGGACTTCAATAACATATATTCTAGATGATCAGGAATATTTAAGGGATGGATATGTGATACTGGCATTGGAAATCTTAGAAGTGAATAATTAGAAAAAATGTGACAGTGGACAATGAAAATTGAATACAAAGTTTTGCAAAGAAGTAGTATTTATAATAAAAATTGATTATTTTAAGTTAAGATGATCCACATATTGCTTTATCCCGATAATTATAGTAAACTATTATTATATAATCAAGATTATAGAGGGAGATAGCTGTGGCAAATGAAAGAATAACAGAAAATATAGTAAGAAAACATTTTGAAAGTTTTGGATATGAATTGGAAGAACAAATTCCTAAAAATAAAAAAATAAAAAAACTATTACAAAATGCTTCGAAGAGTGGAGATGGTAATGGGAGACCGGAATTTTTATTAACTTTTGATGATGAGGAGTTATCGGATTTAATAATTGTAATCGAATGTAAAGCTTTGACAAAAAATCATGCAAGTAAAGAGGGAAATAAATTCAAAGAATATGCTGTAGATGGAGTTTTATTATATTCAGCATATCTTTCAAAAGAATACAATGTTATTAGTATAGCTGTTAGTGGTCAGGATGAAAAAGATTTAAAAATATCTACTTTTTTTCAAGGAATAAAATCTGATTATAAAGAAGTGTTGGGAGATAAGTTACTGTCAGTAGATAATTATATAGAATTTTATAAAGAAGAGATAAAAAGAGAGGAAAGTAAAAAAAATTATGAAGATATTTTAAGTTATGCTAATGAACTTAATGATGAATTACATGATTTAAATATAAAAGAAGATAAAAGAAGTTTATTGATTAGTGGAATTCTAATTGCTCTAGGGAGTGATACATTTAATTATATGGACTATGGGAAAAGATCTAGCAAATTAGAAGAAGAAGCTAATAAATATAAAAAAGATAAAGAAAAATATAAAAAAAAATTTATTATATATCAAGAAGAGGCGAAGAGAGAAACAAAACAATTAACAAATGCTTTATTGAATTGTATAGTAGAAACATTGAGTACTTCTGATATTCAAGAGGATAAAATAGAATTATTTAAAAATACATTTGTATTTCTAAAAGATTTAGATATGGAAGTAAAACAGATAAAAAAAATAATACATGATATAAATTCTAAATTAAGAAATTATATTGAAGAAAATTCTTTAAATAATAAAATACAAGATATAATTAGTGAATTTTATATAGAGTTTTTAAAATATTCAAATTCAGATAAAAGTTTAGGTATTGTTTTAACACCTTCTCATATAACGGAATTATTTTGTGAGTTATCTAATCTTGATGAAAATGATGTTGTTATTGATAATTGTACTGGAACAAGTGGTTTTTTAATTTCTGCAATGGGTCGTATGATGAAAAAATCAAAAGGGGATATTGAGAAAATTAAAAATATAAAATCTAAACAATTATTAGGGATAGAAAAAGAAGGAACCATTTATACTTTAGCAGTATCAAATATGTATTTACATGGAGATGGAAAAAGCAATATTTTCAAGGGAGATTGTTTTGATGAAAAAATAAAATTGGAAATAAAAGAGAAATTTTTACCAACAGTCGGTTTTCTAAATCCTCCATATAAAAGTAAAAAAAATGCAAGAGAAGAAATGGAATTTATATTGAATAATTTAGAGTTTTTACAAAAAGGTGGAAGATGCGTCGCGATAATACCAATGAGTTGTGTACTTGCTTCAAGTGGGAAAGGTTTTGAGTTAAAGGAAAAGTTATTAAAAAAACATACATTAAAAGCTGTTTTGTCAATGCCAGATGAACTGTTCATAAACTCAAAAGTAGGAGTTGTAACAGCAATTTTAGTCATAGAAGCTCATAATCCACATCCTAAAAATTTTAAAACATTTTTTGGTTATTTTAAAGATGATGGTTTTGTAAAAAGAAAAAATAAAGGACGAAATGATCATTTAGACAAATGGAAAGATATAAAGGAAAAATGGTTAAATCTATATGTAAACAACGAAATTGAACCGGGATTAAGCACAACTAAAATAATTACAGCTAAAGAAGAGTGGTGTGCTGAAGCATATTTAGAAACAAACTATACAGAACTTACACAAGATGAATTTGAACAAACTCTTAGAGATTATTTAGCGTATCTTGTAAAAATAGGTGATTTAGATGAAAATGATTAAACTACCTGAATTGTTTGATTTTTATAGGGGAAATGATTTTGAACTTATTAATATGAAGCAAGATGATAATTCTAAAATTAATTTTATTTCAAGAACAGGAAGTAATAATGGAGTAGCAGCTAGAGTTAAAGTCGTAGAAGGAGTTGAACCATTTGAAAAGGGCTTAATAACAGTTGCTCTTGGCGGAAGTGTTTTGTCTACTTTTGTTCAAAAGAGAGATTTTTATACTGGTTTTCATGTTATGGTATTGAAACCTAAAAAAGAAATGAGTTTTTTAGAAAAACAATTTTATGCATTATGTATTGAAAAAAATAAATATAGATATAACTATGGAAGACAGGCAAATAAAACTTTAAAATCACTAGAAATTCCAGAAAAAATACCGGATTGGGCTCAAAAAAATTTAAATATAAAACAATTGAAAAAAAGAAAAAAAGAAAAAATTGTTTTAGAGACTGGTAAATGGAAAGAGTATAAATTAAGTGACTTTTTTACTATAAAATCTTCGAAAGATGAATTTTCAAGTTCATATTTGCCAGGATCTATCCCATACATTACATCAACAGCTTACAATAATGGGGTTACAAGTTATGTAAGTTCGAGTGAAGTGAATGAAGGGAATGTTATAACAATAAATCGTGGTGGCTCAGTAGGATGTGCTTTTTATCAAGAATATAATTTTTTAGCTACTAAAGTAGATGTTAGAATTTTAAGTATGAAAAAACCATATATATTAAATAAATACATAGCTTTATTTTTAACTACTATATTAGGAAAAGAGAAGTACAGATTTAATTATTCGAGAAAAATGGGAACAAATAGATTAAGGGAACTAACTATAAAATTACCAACACTTAATGATAAGCCAGACTGGGAATTTATGGAAAATTATATAAAATCACTTCCTTATAGTGAAAATATTTAAGAAAAGCAAGACTTTAAAAAAAGAGTCTTGCTTTTTTGTTAGAAAAATAAAGGGAAGTTTGGTGGTGAAAAATAGCATGAAAAAGATAGATAAAATAAAGGGAGTATTTGAAATAGACATGGAAAATAATCTTGTTAATTACATTATTACTTCTACTCATACAATACAGAAAAATAGAATTGAGTTAATGGGAAACTTCATAGAAAATGCGAATCATAATATAGAAGTAGAGGATAGACTTACAACGGCACAGAGGGAAAAAATTTGGTGTATTTTAGACGATTTTGCATATTGCCTCGGTGGAAGTAAGGAAGAGTGGAGAGAACAGCTAGAAACAAGATTTTGTAAAGAAAGAGATTTGGAATATTTTTCTATATCGGAACAGAAAAGAGATGGAGCAAGTAAGAAAATAGCAACAGAATTTATTCAATGGCTTACAGAATTGGCAATAATGGAAGGTGTAGGTTTTAGGGAATATATGGAACACTGGACGGAATGGGTACCAGATATAGCAAGAATTGTAATAGCATGTTTAAAAGTAAAGAGGTGTTGTGTAACAGGACAATCAGGGGCAGACATTCACCACGTTGAAAGTGTTGGAGCTTCCGGATATAATAGTTCATTTATAGATGATTTACTTGTATTGCCACTATGCCGGGAAATGCACAATAAAATACATAACATGGGAGATAAAAGTTTCATAGAATTGGAACATTTAGTTCCTGTCCCTGCTAAACTTGCAAAAGGAATATGGACAGATGAAGAAATAAAAAAAGAAATAGAATTTCATATCAATCCGAAGATAAATAGTGATTATCAAGGAGCAGGCTATGAAATTAAGTAAACGGGAAGAGGAGACAGAAAATTTATTGAAGCAGGGCCTTACTCAAAGGCAGATAGCATATAAATTAAAGATAACCAGAAGAACAGTGAGGGAATATATTAAACGAATAAATCAAAAGAAAAATCAAAAAGTGGGCGACAAAGGTATTGAAAAAAATAGTAATTAATAATATACTAGGAGTATAAGATGACAGAAAGCAAAAAAGAAAGATATATTAATTTTATTTTAAATAATAAAGAAGTTGAATATTTACTAGAAGATTTGATGAAATTAGAGAAAAAAGGATCAGGTTGTACAATAAATGTTTATGTAAAAAAGGGTAAGATAAATTATAAAGACTATACAGTGAGATCACTGATAGATTGATAGAAAAGCTAAAGGGCAAAAATAGAGCCTGTGATAAAAAGTCTGTAAATAAAAAAATCTTTTTATGATAAACTAAAAACAGGAGGACTTTATTATGAA
>NZ_JAMZGM010000092.1 GCF_024158605.1 Sebaldella sp. S0638
ATGGGTTTATTACTCCTTACCAGGCTAGATTCAATTTCTTTGGATCCTAATGTTCCCATTTTGCTTGACCATTACAAGTAGAGATATGATGTTGAGATTTAAGAGCATATATGGCATCTAATCTTTGTATGAGTGAGGAGTGAATATGGCAATGGCTTTTTTTAAGATAATATTTTCCTCTTCTAAAAGAGCATTTCTTTTTTGAAGTTCTTTGATTTGTTTGATATTAATAGTGGTATCAGAATCAATTTTAATTTGAGAATAAATTTTAATCCATTTACCAATAGTACTAAGAGAAATGCCATATTCACGACAAAGTTCGCTTTGAGACTTACCGTTAAGATGAAGAGTAACAATGCTTTTTTTAAATTCTTCATCATATTTAGGGATTTTAATACCCATAAAAATCATCTCCTCTCATGTACACTTTTAATATACACTATTTTTATTTTTGTGTCTACTTTTATAGGTGTAATCCAATTTGAAAAAATAATAAATTTATGTTAAATTATATAAAAATGCTGTGGAGGATTGAATGGCAGGAAAAATAAAATATACTGAAGAAGAAGTGTTAAAACAACTACAAGATCATTACAAAAGGAACGGAAAAATAACAAGAGATAGTTTTACTAGTGATAAAACAGTGTGTTCATCAATAACAGTGAGAAAAAAATTTGGAAGTTGGAAAAAAGCATTAAAAAAGGCTGGTTTGGAAAGAGAGTACAGAATAATATATAGTGATGAAGAACTATTAGAACAACTAAGAACACATTATAAGAAAAATTCAAAAATATCAGAATTAAGGTTTAATGCTGACAAAATAACGTGTTCATCAATAGCAATCACAAAAAGATTTGGAAGTTGGAAAAAAGCACTGGAGAAAGCAGGATTGAAAAGTAATGATTATACCAAAGAAGATATAATAGAACAATTACGGGGACACTATAAAAGGAATGGAAAAATAACAAGAAAAAGTTTCAGCCTAGATAAAAAGACATGTTCACCGGATACAGTGGCTAATAAATTAGGTAGCTGGCGAGGGGCATTGGAAGAGTTAGGTTATATAAAGTCAAGAGAATATGTAGAATATAATAAAGAGAAGATGCTTCTATTATTGAAAAAAAAGGTAAAAAGTAGAGAGTTAAGTAAAAGACAGGATTTAAACAGGATAAAGGGAATACCTTCAGCTACTTATATAACGAATATATGGAAATGGTCAGAATTAGCAGAATTACTAGAAATAGAGAATCCACGTATTAATTATACAAAAAAAACATTAATAGAAAAGTATAAGC
The DNA here is from genome assembly GCF_024158605.1 of Sebaldella sp. S0638. Lineage (NCBI taxonomy): Bacteria > Fusobacteriati > Fusobacteriota > Fusobacteriia > Fusobacteriales > Leptotrichiaceae > Sebaldella > Sebaldella sp. S0638. The sequence goes on from NZ_JAMZGM010000092.1 coordinate 1,296, forward strand.
AAATGAAAGAGCGGGAAGAGTATAGAAATAAAAGGATATCAGCAAATGAATATAGCAGAGTTACAGGAGTGGGGATACCAACAATAACAAGACATTTTGGAAGTTGGAATAATTTTTGTATTATAGTAAATAATGAGGGGTGGAACTCAACAGAGATTACTTATACAAATGAAGAGTTATTGGAATTATATTTGAAAGTATCACAAAAATTAGATAAAGAAGAAACAGGAGCAACAGCACAAGAATTAGAGGATGAATTGGGATTTAGTTCAGGAGTCTTTTCAATAAGATTCGGGGGACTCAATAATTTAAGAAGAAAATTAAATTTGGAAGAAAAAAATCAAGGAAAACCAAAGTATATAAAAGAAGAGATAAGAAAGCAACTATTGAAAAAATATGAAGAATATGGAAGGATATTGACAACCAAGGAATTAAAAGAAATTCATAAAAAATCAACTGAAGAAAATAATTGGATATTCCCAGGATATACAACAATATTAAAATATTTTCAAACAACTAAAGTGTCAGAAGTTTGGGAAGAGGTTTTAAGAAATAAAGAATAAGAAAAGAAATTGAATAAAAAACAGAAATATTATCCTTGATTTAAGCCCTTTAAAATTTAGAGACATGGTATACAACTAGTCTTCTCCACAAAAAACGACCTAGAGGCTACAAAAACCCCTTAAATGGATTTTTCTATAACAGTTCGGAATGGAAGTTTTAAAAATCAAAGGTGATCCCTTTTACCCTCCCCCCTGTTTTTGAAAGTGCCATTTAAGCTGTGCAGTTGTTTAGAAAAAAGATTCTATATACTTCGCCTGATAAATCTATGTTAGAATAAAAATATGATATTAGTAAATTAATTAATAAATACTTGTATAAAATAATTAAAAATACATGTTTGACAAATTGATTATTGACTAATTATATGGTAAAATATATCAAAAAATTATGGATATAAATAAAAGGAAATGGTGGAGGAAAATATGAAATTGGAGGAAGTAGCAGAATTATTAAAAAAATATAAGGGAAATTCATGTAAAAATGATAAGCTGATGTTAATATCAGTAATTTTAGGCTTACCAAATGGAGAACAGTCATGCTGCCGGGGGATGTTGGATGAGTTATCAAAAGAGAATACAGAATATGTAGAAATAGCAGAGAATTTATTTGGACGTCGTTCAGAAAAGGGAATGAAAAATGACAGAAACAGGTATAAGCTGTATTCATGTGTAGCACTAGGAAACGAACTGGTAACTAAAATAAATATAAAGAGTATAGAAACAATATTGTCTTTGGAGGAAAGAAATGCAGTTCAGTATAAGGAAGTGCTGGAGCTGTTAAATAAAGGAGAGATGACAAAAAAAGCATTGTATGATTATCTTGATGAAAATGTAAATAAAGAAGAATCATTATATGTGAAAAAAAATGAAATTTTGGATCCGATATCAGCTTTTATAAAAAAAGCAAAGAAGATAGGAACAGGGAAATTTTCAAATAGTTTATCTGAAATGATAAAAAGTATAGGTATTCAGTTATCGGATATATTATCAATCTGGGAAAAAGTACCGGATGTGTTGGAATTGAAAAAGATATTGAAAAACAAACCTAAAACAATGGATACATCGACAGGTTTGTATTTTTAAAATGAAAATTTTAAGTATTTATAGGTATTACAAAATATCTTTATTTTATAGTACCCAGAAATATTTAAAAGATAAAAAGAGGAAAAAATATTTAGTATATTATCTCATAATATAATAATTAGATTAATTAATGGTTTTCATTTTTAATTCGAAACATTATTAAATAATTAAAAACATGAAAAGAGCATAATTTTTAATAAAAGATAAATATACACCTAAAAATTAATAGAAAGGGAGAAGAAGGGAAATGAAATTTAGCAGAAAACAGGAGGACAGTAATGAAGAAAGGTAGATGGGAAAAATTTGTAAATCGTAACATAGCAATAGGTCTTTTACTGGGAATGCTGAACAGCTTTGTGTTTGCAGATATAAGGCTTGATAGGAATGCTAATCAGAATACAAGCATAGACAGAGCCCAGAATAATCAGGCGGTAATAATAAATATAAATACACCGAACAGCAGAGGCATATCAGTTAATGACTTTGAAAATTTCCAGACTAAAGAAGGAGTGGTATTTAATAACTTTGGTGAGGGAGTAGGACGAAGCTACCTTGCAGGAATGATGGCAGCCAATCCCAACCTGAGTAAGGAACAGGCAGCAAGGCTGATACTGAACAGGGTAGGAGGAAATAATAGGGTTGAAATAGAAGCGTTTTTAGAAGTGATGTCTCATGATAAGACTGATGTTTTGTTTTCATCAACGAATGGATTTTATCTTAATAATACAGGCTTTATAAATTTTGATAAAGTAATGTTCACTACATCAAGAGTAGATCTGGACGGAAACGGTAATCTTCTTCCGTTCAATGTGAGAGAGGGAAATATTACAGTAGGAAGAGACGGAATAAATGCAGAGGGAGTAAGGTATCTTGCATTACTTTCAAAAAGTATAAATGTAGACGGGCAGATAAATGCCAAAGATGCAGAAGTGGATCTCATAGCAGGAAATTTTGACTATAATCCTGACACAAAGAACTACACAAAGCAGGGAATAAATAATAATGAGCTTTTGATATCATCATCAGCATATGGAAGTTTGTACGGCAACCAAATCCGTATTGTAGCCGTAAACGGTGATGTCGGCGTCAAGGGAGATGTCATTTCGGAACGTGTATTGAGAATCAATGCAGACGGAACAGTAGTGACTAACAGGACACAGGCTAAAGAGAATATAGAGATAAAGGCTAAGGAATATGTACAGGAGGGTTCCACTTATTCAGAAGGAAAAGTAAGGATAGAAGCTGATAAGGCGGCATTAAACGGCACAGGAACCCAGACAGGGGAACTGGAAGTAACAGGGAATCTTGATAATAACACAACTGTATATTCCAAAGGGAATGTAACAGTAGGCAGAGATGTTAAGAGTAAAGGACAGCTTTTGTCAGAAGGCTCTTTAGAGGTAAAAGGAAATCTTGAATCTGAAAATCTGGTTTATGGGAAAGATAAAGTAACAGTAGGAAAGAATCTTGTAAATAAATCAGATATGCAGAGTGAGAATGACATAAATATAGATGGTGATGTTAGTAATTCAGGTAAAATTCTAGCTGATAAAAATCTGAATATAAAAGGTAATACGGTAAATCAGGGAACTTTATACGGGAAAGACAGTATAAAGATAGATAAGAACTTACAAACAAGCGGGAATATTCAGACTGGCGGAGAATTATCAGCAAAAGACACAGTAAATACAGGAACAATTATTGCAGAAGGAAATATAACAACAGAAAATTTAGATAATTCAGGAGAGATATTAACAAATGAAAAACTTTCCTCAAAAAATATAGAAAATAAAAGTACAGGAAAAACAAATACAGGAAACGGAATAAGTACATCGGGAAATGTGAAGAATCAGGGGACTATGAATACAAATGATGATCTGACAGTAAACGGGAATCTTGAAAACCAGAATATTATAAATGCAGGAGGAACATTAACTGCAAAAGACATAGTGAATACAGGAACTTTGAAAGTATCAGATAAAATAGTATCAAGAGGAGTTACATTCACAAACAGCGGAGAAATACTGACAGAAAATCTTGATGTGGATGTATCGGGAAATATCCTTAACAGCAATAAATTAATAGTTTTGGATAATGCAAAGATAAAGGGAAACAGCATTAATAACCAAAATTATATAAGTGCCACAAACATGGAACTGATAACTTTAAGTTTGACAAACAGTGGAACACTTGCAGCTGATGAGGTCTTGAAAGCTAATAATACCTTTATTAACAACATAGGATATATAGGTTCAAATCAGAAAGTGGAACTGAACAACACGAACCTTACAAACAGCGGAACTATAGAATCAGCAACGGTAAACATGGGAAATCTTTCAGGCTACGGGAATACAGGCTTGATAAGGGGAAACAGTGTAGTGCTGACATCAGGAGGAAACTTAACTCTGAACGGAACATTGCACGGTGAGGATTATCTCCAGATAAACGGTCTTGATATTTTGAATGCTGGAGTAACAACAGGAACAGGATATATAGAGATAAAAGGAAGAGATATTACCAATAATACAGAACTGGCTTCTGAAATAATAGTTTTGGAAGGAACGGGAACTGTAGTAAACAACAGTATGATAACGGGAGAAAACGGAAGAATCACAGGTTACGACATAGTAAATAATGATTTAATAGCCTTCTCAGATCAGCTTGGACTGAAAGCCACAGATAAAATAACAAACAATGCCGGAAAAGCAATATATGGCGGAGAGTTATTAGATATAGAATTTAATACGCTGGAAAATTTAAGCGGTGAACTTCTATCAACAGGACTGATAAACCTGAAAGGAAATTATCTTCTGAATCAGACAGGAATGATACAGAGTTCGCAGGATATCTCTATAGATGTAACAAAGGTAGATAATATAGGTTCTGTATCAGGTCTTAATGATTATGAAATCTATTATGTGACTTGGGACGGACAAATCTATACAGAAGCAGAATTTAACAGTAATTGGGCATTTGGAAGAGAAGAAAATGCAGGTTCAAATGCCGGAAGAGTAAATCATTTTAATTCAATACTGAGTATAGCAAATGCTCAGGGAGGCTTCAATTCTTTACTAGATTACTATTATGGATCAGAAATACGTTCAAGATTTGTGACAGACGGGGAATTTGGTGTAGCAGTATCAGATACACTAATGTATCTGGGAGAATCAATAAAAGGAAAAGTGAAGAGTAATGCAATAACGAATTATGCTAATATATCGGCTGGAAATAATATTACAATAACAGGAAATGAGCTAAATAACAAAGATGGTAAAATATCAGCAGGAAATACAGCAGAATTAACAGTAGGAACCATAACCAATACAACGACTCTGGGAGCAGGAATCCAGCTAAAAGATGGTTATGAGGAAGTAGAATGGCATGGAATAAATAACTCAACAAGACCAGTAAGATACAGAAGATTAATAAAAAACGGGGATATTTCATACGTAACAGGACAGGTAAGTGTAATAGAAGCAAGAAATCTTATCATAAATACGGGAAGTTTGATATTAACTCCTGAAATAGATGCAGACTCACAAATAATAACCGGAAGTACAACAAGCGGAACACTTGTAGCAGGAAAGACAGTGAGTACAGGAGTAAGTAACGGATCAGGAATGATAAATATAGTGAAAAATATGGATCCGATACTTGAAATAAAAGCAACTGGAGTATTGCCGATAAATCCACTGGCAGCCCAAAGCAGTCTTTTTAGTATGTCAAAAGACCCTACATCAAAGTACCTTCTTGAAACAAGAAGTCAGTATATAAATATAGGGAATTTTTATGGAAGTGATTATTACTTATCAAGAATAGGTTATGATGAAAATAGTGACTGGAACAAAGCAAGAAGGCTTGGAGATGCATATTATGAATATCTTCTGGTGACAAGAACAATATCAGAAAAATTAGGAACAAGATTTATAAATGGTTTAAGTGACAGTGAACTTATGAAAGCAATGCTTGATAACTCTGTGGAACTTCAAAAAGACTTACAGCTGACAGTAGGAGTAGCTTTAACGGCAGATCAGGTAAAAGCTCTTAAAAGTGATATTATCTGGTATGAATATGAAGTGGTAAACGGAGAAAAAGTACTGGTACCAAAAGTATATTTAAGTCAGGCAACACTGGCAACAATAGAAACAGACGGAAGAAATAAAATAGGCGGACTTGAATTAACAGTAATAAATGCAGATGAATTAAGAAATAACGGACAGCTTATAGGAAATGGCGGAGTAACATATGTAAATGCTGGAAGAGTGTATAATGTAACAAATACCAATGAGCTTTCAGAAATAAGAGGAAATGAAGTAACGGTAATAGCTACTGCAGGAAACATTGAAAATATAGGTGGAAGAATAAAAGGTATAGGATCAGTAGCACTGGTAGCGGAGAATGGCGATATAATAAATAGTTCAAGTACAAGGACTTCAATTTTGGATAAGGGAGAATATCACAGATCAACAACAGACCATATATTAAGTGTGGGAAGTATAGAATCAGAAGGAACGACATATGTAGAAGGAAAAAACTATACATCTCAGGGAGGAAGTTTAAGCGGAGGAACAACAGTAATAGATGTAAAGGAAAATATTGAAATAGGAAGCTTAATTTTAAATGGAGAGGATAAATTTGGAACAAACAGTAATAATTATCAGTATTACAAAGGATCAAGAGCAGTAGGATCGGAAGTATCAGGGACAGAAAATGTGATCCTTGGAGCAGGGAAAGATATAACTGTCCAAGGAAGTATGGTAGCCTCAGATGGACTGGTACAGATGACAGCAGAAAATATAAATATATTGAACGGGAAAGAAACAGATTATTTAGAGTCTAAGGCAAAATATGGAGGAACATTTTCAAAAACAAGTTCAGAATCAAAGAGTTCACAGGAATCAGCATCAGGGAGTACGATAATAGGAAATAATATAATTCTTGATGCAGAGAAAGATATAAATGTGAGAGCATCAAACCTGATAGCAGTAAAAGACGGGATAGAAAATACCGGCGGGAATATATCAATGACAGCAGGAAATGATGTAAACATACTGGTGGATATGTTGGAAAACAGTTATTATTCTAAGACAAAGACAAGCGGGTTTAGTACAAACTTCTCAAGCGGTGGGGGAGGACTGACAGCAGGAGTAAGTTATAGTAAAAGCAGTCTTGAACAGCAAAGAAACGGGACAACAGCAGCAGTATCAACAATAATATCAGAGGGAAGTGCGGTAATAGATGCAGGAAATAAGGTAAGAACAGAAGCAATGCAGGCTAATATCGGAGAGAACCTTGTAATAAGGGGAACAAACGGAGTAGAGCTTTTGGATGCTAAGGAAGTATTTCAGGAAAAAGTACAGCAGAAGAGTACAACTATAGGATTGACAGCTAGTGTGGGTTCTACTGTTACAAGCTTTATTGATCAGGCAAGTAATATGTATAATAACAAAGATAAATATGGTGTAACAAATACATCAGAGATGATTAATTCAGCAGGAGACGGACTTACATTATACAGAAGCGGAATAAGTGCTTTTAATGATGCCCAGTCAATCTATGACAAACTGGTAACAGGAATACACCCTGCAAATGCTTTGGCAGGAATAACAGCAAATGTATCATTGAGTTTCAGCCAGAGTAAATATGAATCAAATACAAGCGGAACAAATTCGGTAGCAGGAAACATAAATGTAGGAAAGAATTTTATACTGGAATCAGAAGGAGATGTACTACTTGTAAATCAGAAGATAAATATAGGAGAAAACTTTATAGTAGATGCGAGAAACTTTGAAGCAAGAGCAGGGGAAAATACATATTCAAACAATAGCAAGTCAAGTTCGACAGGTGGAAATATAGGGTATGATTTTGCACAGCAGACAATGACAGGCGGAGCAAATATTTCGGGAGGAAAAACAAATACAAGCTCAAAAACATATGATAATACAGTAATAAATACAGGAGGAACTTTTCAGCTTACTACGAAAGAAGATGCAATATTTGCAGGAGTAAATGTAACAGCAGATAAAATAAATTTTGATATTGGAAAAAATCTGAGTATAATATCATTACAGGATGAATATAAGTCAGAAGGAAAGAATTATGGAATAGGCGGGGGTTATAGCCAGAATAACACAACTACAAACAAGCCGGAGCCGGGAGCTTTTACAGGAAATGTAAGTTATGGTCAGAATAACGCAGAGAGTAAATGGGTAAATAATCAGACGAGCATAATAGCCAATAACGGCGGGAACGTAAAAGTTGGGGAAACCCTGACGAATGTTGGAGCAATAATAGGAAGTCTGAGTGAAGAGAATAAATTAAGTATCGAAGCTAACAAAGTGGTGGTTTCTAATCTTGAGGATTATAACAGGGGAGAAAATGCAGGAATTAATGTCAGTGGAATAGGGGTTAATAACAAAGCTCCAATAGGACAGACGGGAGTACAGTATGGTAGCCATGATAAGGAACAGGATACAAAAGCAACCTTTGTTAATACAGAAGTAACAGAAGCAGGGAAGAAGCTGAATTTTGAAGAACTGGGAATAAATACAGATATATCAAAAGCCCAGGTAGTAACAAAAGATGAAGTGGTGGAACAGATAGATACGAATCTTCATACGGATTTACTGAATACAACAACAAGGCAGCAGTTGGCAGAAGATACGAGAAAAGCAGGACATGGGATACTGGATATAATAGATTCGGCAAATAGTGGTGATTTAAAGTATGAAAAGGCAAGATTTGAGAGATATAGTGAGTATTATATAGAAAAGAATCCACAATTTCAGGAATTTAAGGATAATCCTGATAGTAAAAGTGCAGCAGAGATAGAGAAGTTGACCAAAGATTATATAAAGTACATGACTGGGAAAGATGTTGATGTAGTAATAGTGGCAGATGGTACAGGGTCTGGATATATAAGAGGAGATCAACAGGGTGAGGACAAAAAAGATGTATTTAAATTAGATCTGAGAGGACTGGAAGGAGGGTTAGAAGTTTCAAATTTATATGGTCATGAAGCAAGTCACGTAGATGATCATAGAAGAGGAAGAAATGCCGGAGATGAAGAGACTTCAGGAGCAGCAGGAGACAGATTAACAGAAATATTAGGAGAAAATGGAAAAAGCAGTGGTTTTGATATAGAAAAGTGGCTTAGTAATAATGATAATAAACAGGCTTTGATAGATGGCAGAAATATATTGGATTCAAAATATGAGGGCTATGAAATGGAAGGGCATCCATATAAAGCCCCGACAAATCCAAATTATTATTATAACCCAAATCAACCAATGGATAAAAAACCGTCAAATGCGGATGTATACTATGACTACGGCAAGATAATGAAACCAATAGATCCACAGGATATAAAAGATCTGGGAAATGCAGTTATAAGTATATTGAGTCCAAAGAATGAAGAAAAAGAAAATGGTAATAGTAATGGAAACTCATCAAAAGGAAAAAATAAAGATAATTCTTCAAATAAAGTAAGTGAAAAAACTTGTGATACAGAATGTTTTACAAAAAATTTGAATAAAGATTATTACTATAATCCGCTTAATGGGATAATAGAAGAAAAAAATCAGGAGATGTCAAATTATTATAATCCAAGTTACTTTTTAACTGATTTAGATTATAAAGGACTTTTTACAGATGCAGTTAATGATATAACAAAAATCTTAAATCAAAGACCAATAAGTGATGTATTTGGTATAGCGCATACAGATGCAGCAAACAGCGGGAAAATATTACCGGGCTTCAACACCAAAGAAAATTTAGCTATTTTTCAGGAAAAAAATAAAAGTACAGAATTATATAATATATATGATTCTGTGAAACCAGGTGGAATAACAAAAGAAGAAGCAGACAGATTAAATAAGACATTAGGAAATGTACAGGCGGTTTCAACAGTGAGAGATGAATTGCATGTACCACTTCTGGTAACAATTTTTACACAGTTAGGATATGAAGCCTATAATAAAAAATACGGACTTACAGATGTAGGAGGCGGAATACAGGTAGTAGGGAAATATGCACCGGAAGTAGTGGCAAGAGATGTAACAAATAGCATGAATTCAGGGACAGGACAATTGGCGTTGCCATCTCCAGTTAAATATACGGGATTACCGGCGCCAATTATTCCCACTCCTTCTTTAACAGTTAATGAAGTTGATGCACTAGTAAAATATACAGGAAGTTCATATTATGAGAATTTAAATAATTCTTTAAGAGGATTGGACGATATGTGGGTTGAAAATAAAGTGATAAATGACAGTTTAAAGAATGTGATGAATAAGTTTACTCTTCAGGAAGATATGACATTATACAGAGGAACTTCAAAAGATGGTTTAGGAAAACTTAAAAATTTAAAACCCGAAGAAATGGTGGGGGAGATTTTCACTGAATCAGCTTACATGAGTACAAGTATGAAACCAAACATTGGAAGTGATTTTTCAGATGGTGTAACAATCACAATTAAAGCACCTAAAGGAACAAGCGGATTAAATGTAACAAAATTTAGTGAATTTTCTGAAGCAGAAATTTTACTTGATGCAGGACAAAAAATGAAAATAACAAATGCCAAGGTTGTGAATGGGGAGTTACATTTAGAGGTTGAAATACTTAAATAAGGTGGAATAAAATGGATAAAAAGAATAGACAATTATCTATGAAAGAACGTTGGGAAATAGATAGAAAATCAGGAGCAACTTTTTTAGTTTCTTCACCACAGTGTAAAAATTGCTCTAATGTTATAAAAACGGAAGCTATGAAATGTTTAGTGTATACAGATAGAAAACCAAATGATGTTCTCAGGTGTGAAAAGGAGTGTCCAAAATTTAAATCACAAGATCCGATATTAATAGAGAAGAATGATGAAGACTTAAATGATTTACTTTCAGGAATTTTTGGCTTTTGTGTTGGTGATGCATTAGGAGTTCCTGTAGAATTTGAATCAAGGGAAGAAAGAATAAAAGATAAAGTGCGTGAAATGAGAGCTTATGGTACACATCATCAATATTTTGGTACATGGTCTGATGACACATCTCTAACTTTATGTTTAATTGATAGTTTAAAGAATAATTATGATTTAAGGGATATTGCAAGCAAATTTACTGAATTTTATTTTAACAATCTTTGGACACCTTATGGTGAAGTGTTTGATATTGGAAATACAACAGTTTTAGCAATACAGCGAATATCTATGGGAGAACCACTGGAACTTTGTGGTGGTCGTAGTGAAAACTCAAATGGAAATGGTTCTTTAATGCGTATACTTCCATTAGCATATTATCTAAAAAATACAGAAAGTTTGGAAAAAATTAGAATTATTGAAGAAGTATCATCATTAACTCATGCCCATAAAAGGTCAAAACTGGCATGTATAATTTATGTAGAAATGGCAATAAACCTTATTAAAACAAAAGATAAAAGAGAATCATACAAAAAATCTTTAAAGTTTGTAAAAGAATATTGCTTTGAAAAATATCAAGAAGAATTTCCAAATTTTCAGAGATTATTAAACAATGAAATACATTTGTTATCTAAAGAGGAAATTTCATCTTCTGGGTATGTAATAGATACATTAGAAGCTGTAATATGGAGTTTTTTTTCATCTCGTAATTATGAAGAAGCTATATTTACTGCAATAAATTTAGGAGATGATACAGACACAATAGGAGCTCTTACAGGAGGATTGTCAGGAATTTATTATGGATTTGATTCAATAAATGATAACTGGATACAATGTTTAGCCAGAAAAAGTGATATATACGAATTGCTATTGAAGTTTAATAATATAACAGAGAATTTGTAAGAGAAATATTGGATACATTTTAAAAATTTTGTATGAGAGTGTAGTGCTATATATAGGGGTAGGTGCGTTTTTTTGAAAATTTATCACCAAATGTAATTTTTTCTCAATAAATTCAGTACTTGGGTTAGTCCCAGCTGTAATGGTCAAGCAAAATGGGAACATTAGGATCCAAAGAAATTGAATCTAGCCTGGTAAGGAGTAATAAACCCAT
>NZ_JAMZGM010000093.1 GCF_024158605.1 Sebaldella sp. S0638
TCAAAACACCTCTTTCTTTTTTTATTATATCATTGTTTAGATTTTGGTGTTCCTACTTTACTATAGCACTACAATATAGAGCATAAGATCACCAAGGTTCACTGACTCATCTCTGGTCTGAATAATAACAGAAGCTTCAAAAACCAGATTGCATATGGATTTATCATTTCTTAAATAATTAACAAATCCTTCATATGCTTTGGAGAGTCTTACAGCATACAGAACAATTGCATCATTATCCTGTATATCTGATTTGTCAGTAAAGTCATCATCATAAATGTGAGTGTCAGTAATATTGACATTTTCCAGAATGAGTTTTTTGACCTCACCTTTAAATAATTTTGTAATATCAAAAGTATTCAACGCTTTTCTCCTTTCAAAAATTAGAGAATTCAGCTTTCTAAACAGTCAAGTGAACTATGGTCTGTTTAGAATTTCATTTTTAAATATTTCCAGACTAGATTTAAAAGTCAGAATATTTTTTTCCAATTCCTTTTCATCCATATCAAAATGAACTATGATATGTTTTTTGAAGCACATATTTACCATGTGTTTTTCCATTAGGTCTCTTTTAATGATTTCTAAATTAATAAGTTGGAGTTCCTTTTCTTTTTTTGAAAGAAGAACGTTTTTTTCTTTTAGAAATGTCTTAAAGTCCAGCAATTCCTTTCTGGCATGACCTAATTGAGACTTTAGCGAGTGGCGTTCTTTTTCAAGGGAAACCACTTTTTTTTCCAGAGTTTTGCATGAATTTGTCATAAGTTCATCATGAATATGAACTTTTTTTATTTTTTCCAAGAAAGCGCTTTCTGACATATTTTCCTCCTGAATTTAAGACTGTGTGAAGAAAAATTTTTGTTAATCAAGGAAGAGAAATGAAAAATTTTTCTTCAGGGACATTCTCGCTGTTTTGGACATTTTTAGAATAAAACTGAATGAATCATATTTATTTTAAAACTGTCATATTGAAATGATATATATGAATAAGTCAGGCTAAAAGGTATGCAGAGTACTTAATATTTATCTGAATAAAATTAAGTGATGAGAATAACTTTTAACCCTTCTCACTATATAGTAAAGAGACAACCAAAAAGTTTACATCCTGATTTTTTAGTGTTCTTAATATATACAGATTAGTAAACCAAATTGTTTACACTATGATTTTTCCCAGTAAATTTCCCGATTTATCAAAGAGTTCCACTTCTTTTTTTGAATTATTTTCATTATTGGAAAGTGATTTTTGCCTTTTTATCTCTTCTTCAATGTCAGCAGTAAACTGATTCCATCTTGGTAAAATAATATGCGGACATATTTTTCCGCTCCATGATTTATGTGTACGGACTTTATCAATTCCCCATTTTTTTATAATCAAAAGATCAGCAATCAGCTCAACAGCTTGTTTTTCAGCAGCAGTTCCGGCACTGTCGCATATTTCTATCCCGATACTTGTGGAATTACCTTCGCTGGTACCTGCATGATAGGCTATTTCATCCAAAGGAATCGCTTCAATAGCTTCTTTTCCGTCTAATACAATGTGCCAGCCTGTAGACGTAGTATTCTCAGGATTATCAAGCCAGCGTCTTTCATTATCAGCACTGCTTTTAGGATTGCCGGTATTATGAACAGTGATCCATTTAAAATCCAGTTTTTTTCCTGTTCTTTTTTTGTTAACAGGAAGATGCCTTTTTATTACTTCGTTATATTTCATATATTTTCTCCTTTTACATAGAATTTTTTACATTATTTCTTCATAATAGTGCAGAGTTATATTTTTCCCCGCATAATCGAATTTATCATTTATCTTTTTTACTACTTTATTCACTGACTGCCGTGTAACCCCAAGCTTTTTCCCGATCTCAGACTGAGTTTCCTTATTCTTGTAAAACGAGTCATAAACAAAAAATTCTTTTTCATCCAAAACAAGCATGGGAATTATTTTCAAAAGTCTGTTTCTGCACAGTTTTTCAAGAAAATCAATAAAAGCCCCGGTTTCTATTTTTTCATTTAAAAATTCCTTCAGGTCGGCAATATTGATATCATCAATATCTTCAATAGTTTCTATTTTGAATTCTTCATATGAATAAAAGTTTTGCTCATCAGGAAGAACAAATTCAGAAATATCTTTATCAAAAACTTTGTATTCTTTATATTGTTTCTTCATCGCTGCCTCCTTTATGAAAGTAAGGATTGTTAGCAGAATTTGCCTTTTTTTCCAGAATTATAATTCTCTCATTCAGATTTTCCAGTATTTCCACGAGTTCATTATTTACGATATATTTTTTCTCAATAGTGCTGAGTATAAGTGCAGTAGTTAAAAATAAAAAGATACATATTACAATAGTTATTCCAAGCATGTTTTTTCCTCCGTTTTTATATAATTTAATAGTTTTTATATTTTGTAACTTTTGTGTGTCATTAGAATCCCGAATTTATCAGATCTGTGGAGTTCTACTTCCAGCCATCTGCCGCCAGCAGACTCAGGAACTTTGTTATCAGAATTTTCCGTTTTCTTCTTATAATATGAAGGTGTTCTCAATTCCAGAATTTCTTTATGAAGTATTTCATTTTTTGAATTCAGGGTTTCTATAATTCTGCTGTGTTCATAGTCGCTGTTTTTGCCAAAAAGCCATATAACATCAGCACCGTCTATTTTTTCTGCAAGTCTGCTGTGCTGGATTTTACCTTTTGTTACAGGTGATTTTGTTTTTCCTTCATCGGAAAAAATTCTGTACTTGTAATTAGAGTGTCCCATTTGAAAATTAAGGGTAAGCCAGTTTTTGGCCGGGCATAAAAGGATATTTGTATCCATGCTGTAATTTAGCCTGCTGATCAGCTTTTTCAACGGCAGAGTATTAGTAAGCTCACTATCCTTATATGAGATAAAGTCAATGTTTTGGGCAAAAGGCTTTAAAAATTCATATGCGAAATCAATACTGAGATTTTTTTGAAATTCACTCTCAGGATTTTTTTTCAGATAAAAATTTTTATTTTCCTTAAAAAAGTCCAAAGTATTTCCAGTAAGCAGAATTCTTGCATTTTTTTCTCTGGCTTCTTTCAGATGATTTTCCGCAAGTTTCAGATTTTGGTGGCTTTCTGTAAGACATATATCACTCATTAATGCAAATAAATATTTTGTTTTTCTTTTGTTTGACGTGAATTTTTTACAAATAGAATTCATAAATTCCTCCCTAATATTGTTAGTTTTTAATTTTTATGTGTATTTTTTTATAAAAATATAAAAGAAAAAGCGGACCCGCCGTATATTTCTATACAGAAGGTCCGCTTGGGACGCTGATTATATAATTGGCTTTCGCATTTACCAGATAAATTTAATCATAAAACCTGATATTACAGAATTTCAGGATAGCTCATTAAATTTTTTGGTAATAATTCCTACATTTTGAGTTTTGCATTTTTTACATTTAAAATCATACTTTACTTTTCCTTCTACTTCGATTTCCATATGTAATTTTCCACAAGTTTTACATCGTATTTCAATCTTTATCACACACATTCCCCGCTTTCACTCAGTGTTAGTTTTACTATTAAAAAATTGATAAATATATATTTTTTGCTTGTTCATGGAAAATAAAAACTTGTTTTTTGAAAATGAAAAAGTGATGTAAATGATAGTTTATAAATATTATGTTCAAAAATATTTGTATATTTTATTATACTATCAGTATATGAATTAAATGTGAACAAGTTAAATATTTTTTTATGAACTGCTGTTTTTCCCAAAATTAGAGAATATGTAAATTTTAATACAGCTGTTTATAAATAAAAGCGGGCCTTTGCACATATTACTATATGAAAGGTCCGCTTGGGACGCTGATATATATTAAGTCGTTTTGCTAAATTTCTGAGTGATCACTCCGATATTTGTATTTTTACACCTTTTACATTTAAAATCATATTTTACTCTTCCCTCTACCTCAATTTCCATATGCAGTTTACCACAGGTTTTACAACGTATTTCTATTTTTATCACATTCATTCCCCGCTTTCAATTTTATATTTTGTTCATTAATATATTTAATAATTAATTAACTTATTGAATATGATTTTGCTTTTTATCAAAATAAATGATAAAAATAAAAGTATATTGTAAAAGTTTTTATTAGGCTAAAAACAGAAAAAATATACTTTTGGAACATGAAAAAGGTGACTTTTGTTGTTAGATATATAATACCACTTTTATTGCTTTTTGTCAATAAAAAAATTATAAATATAATATTTAGATAACTATAAAATAGATTTTGCTGCCAAAAAAACCTATTTTACGAATAAGATCTAAAACTGTAAACGACTTTTCCAATACACTTAATATTATCGCTCTCTGTGATCTGAATAGGGGGGTAAATTTCATTATAGCTGAAAAGATAAGCTCTGCCGTCATTATAATACTTCAAAAGCTTTACATATCTTTCTCCGTTCAGATCTACAACAATGACTTTGTTGTTTAATTCTTCCCATTCAGGACACGAAGGATCAAGGATAAGAATATCATTATTAAAAAATTCAGGTTCCATACTTTCACCGTGAACTTTAATTCCGAAAAGTCCTTTTTTATGTCTGATATTTTTCGGAAGAGAAACTTCCATAATTTCATAGTCCGTAATATCCAGATATCCGTTTCCCGCAGAGGCAAAACCGTAAATATACAATTTCTGATCATCCAGTTCAATATAATCTTCAGATCTGAAAATCTGACTGTCAAGCATCTGAAAAAAATTATAATTCAAAATCTTGGAAAGACCAAGAAGAAGCAAAGTGTCGATTTTTTTTCTTTGTCCTTTTTCTATTCTAAATAAAGTAGAAGGGACAATTTCGATTTCTTCTTTCTCAAGTTCTTCCGAAAGTCTGTCAAGAGACCAGTTTTTTTTCTCACGCAATTCTCTGATTTTATTACCAAGAGCTTCTAATTTATTCATATACATCACCT
Source organism: Sebaldella sp. S0638 (assembly GCF_024158605.1). Lineage (NCBI taxonomy): Bacteria > Fusobacteriati > Fusobacteriota > Fusobacteriia > Fusobacteriales > Leptotrichiaceae > Sebaldella > Sebaldella sp. S0638. The sequence goes on from NZ_JAMZGM010000093.1 coordinate 4,946, forward strand.
ATTGTTATTATATCTTAAAACTTGCAAAAAAGCAATAAAAAATTATGGGAATGAATAATTTTGTCTTTTTGCATTATAGGGTTTGATTTAATGAATTAAAGTAATTTATTAAATAAAGATTTCAAAGAATTATTTGGAAAATGTATGCAGATATTATATAATATGGGTAATAAGCATATAAAATTACAGAAAATAAGGAGGAAAAATGAACGATTTAGAAGAATTATATTCAAAAAGCAATTTTGATACCTCAAAAGAAAAGTCAATGACAGTTCAGCTGGATGAAATATTTAAGAAAAAACTCAGATTTCTGGGAACTTTTCAGCAGGTCATAGGAATTCTGGGTATTATATACGGGGCATTTGCCTGTATTGGAATAATAACAGCAATAATAGGTGTTCCTGTAATTATAATAGGATTGAAAGTATTCAAGGCAGGCGGGGCTTATAAAGCTTCATTATTAAATGCTAACGGCGAAGAATTGAAAAACGCATTATGTGAAACTTCAGATGCTGCCAAGCTGTATTTAATAGTGCTAATCGTATTTATCGTACTTTATATTCTTTTTTTCATTATTATTATGGTAGTAATGATAGCGGCATTATCTCAGTCTAATTATTATTATTAAAAATATATACCTCTGTTATGATTTTTCATCTGATACAGAGGATTTTTTTACGGAAAATATTATATAATAAAACTATAAGCATAATAAATTCAACATTTAAAAAAAATTTTAAATTTGAAGAAAAATATATATTGAATTTTTAAATTTAAATAGGATATAATAAATAAAATGAGATGTGGAGGCAGTGAAATGAAAAAAATAGAATATATTCTAAATGGAAAAGCAGGAGAAATTTCTGTAGATGAAGCAAAGACAAAATATGAAAATGTGAATTTCAGATGTGCAGTTAAACTAGAGGATAAAGGTGATACTGTATGTGTAAGTACAAAAAGTAAAACTACGAATTATAAAAATGTAAACGGAAATTGGGAAGCCGAGTAAAGAAAAACAAATCTGTTTGAAATGAGGTAGGATTATGTTTGGGAAGAGCAGAGTGGAAGCATTTAGCGACGGGGTTTTGGCAATAGTTATTACAATAATGGTTCTGGAGTTAAAGGCTCCGCATAAAGCGGATATTTCAGAGTTGGCAGAGCTTTTTCCGAAATTTTTCAGTTATGTACTCAGCTTTATATATGTGGCAATATATTGGAATAACCACCATCATATGTTTTCCACAGTAGAAAGAATAAACGGAAAAATTTTGTGGGCAAATACCCACCTGCTGTTCTGGCTTTCATTAATACCATTTGCGACGAGCTGGATGGGTGAGACCAAATTTTCAAATATTTCTGCCGTACTGTACGGATTTGTCCTCTTAATGTGCTCGATAGCTTATCATATAGTCCAAAGTTCAATAATACATCTTCAGGGAGAAAATTCAAAACTGAAAAAAGCTGTAGGAAAGGACAAGAAGGGGATGATATCACCATTACTTTATATTCTCGGGATTATTTTCGGAATATTTGCCCCGGTGATTTCTCTTGTAATTTATACAGGGGTTGCGATTTTATGGACTATACCTGATAAACGTATTGAAAAAATGAATTTTTTAGAGTAAAAAATATTAACACGGGGAGTGGAAATTACACTTTAATTGGTAAATTATGAAATGAGGTATAAAATATGAAGAGATTGATAATAGTAATGCTTTGTCTGGGAGCATTTTTAAGCTGCGGAAAGAAACAGGAAGCAGCAGAACCTAAAACAGAAACTAAAGTAGAAACAGCAGAGCCAAAAGCAGAAGATAAAACAGAAACAGAAACTAAAGAAGTAAGAAAAGTGAATTATGTTTGTCCGATGGATACGAATTTTGGGGTAGAATACAGCGCAGACGGCCAGACAGCAAGATTATTTGATGAATCTGACAAGATTTATGAACTAAAACGTACTGAAGGGGCTGAAGGTGTTTATTTTAAAGATGATTCAGGAGCTTCGATTCGTGAAAACGGAGATAAACTAACAGTAGAACTGGTAAAAGGAAAGCCTATAGAATGTGAAGTTTTTAAAGAGGAGAAATAATATTTGAAAATCTTCACATTAAGTTCATATATATTTATTATAATAGATGTATAAGATTTATAATGAGGTGAGATTATGAAAAAATATACATCATTTATACTAATAGTTTTACTGGGGATTTCTATGACAGCCTTTAGTAATAACAGCAGCAGAAACAATAACGGGAGACCGGGAAATTACAGCAGTAATGGTAATAGAAATAATAATAACAATAATAACAGCCGTCCCGGAGGAAATAATAATCATAATGACAGAAATAACCGTCCTGATAATAATTCTCGTCCAGGGAATAATAATACAAATAACAGAAACCCTGACAGGAATAATAACAATAACGGATCACATAATAATACGGGGAATTCCGGACAATACTGTGTGGAGAAAAGAAAAAATTCCGATCAGTGTATAAGATATGAAAATTATAACAGAGGAGAGCTGCCAAGCAGACCTCCGAAGTTATAAATATAAATTTTTCTTCCGATGATATAATAGGAGCAGAGGTTTTTACCTCTGTTTTTTCTTAGCATTTATATATTGTTGCAGAATTTTATGAAGTAATGTAAAATGAATCAGGGATTATTAACCAAAAAAATGATAAAAACGGAGGGATTTTGTGAGTAAAAAAGAAAAAATTATGATTGGTGTGATAATTGCAGGTCTTATAGGTCTGGGAGGAGTGACCTTTAAAGCAGTGCAATACAGAAATAAGCTTATTGAAACTAAGAAAGTAGTGGCAGCAAAAGAAAAGATAATTAAGGAAAAAGACGAGACAATTTTGAAATCAGTAAAATTAGGATATGAAGCTTTGATACGTTATGAATATATGGACGGTGCAAGGACTTATTCAATAAGACATCCGTATAATTCAGGAATTAGTCAGCCTGATTTTCAGGTTATATTAAATAAAGCTGCTGAAGCTTATTCTAATTATAATGATTTTCTTGGAACACTGGGATATAGGGATGGAAAGCTGACAAAACTTATAGATCAGGAGAAAAAGGACTTTGAACAGATAAGTGATAAGAAAAATGCTTTATTAGAATTAATGAGAGAAGAAGATGAGAAAAAGAAATAATTGAAGTTACAGGTGAAAAGGAGCAGGTTAAAATGCTCTTTTTATTTTGCACTCAGAGGAGATACCAGAAGTTTTATATTTTCAGAATTTGTCAAAATAGATTAACTGTCATCTTATATTTGAAAAATTAAAAAATAAGGATATTTTTGTTCACATAAATTTCACGTTCAGTTCACTTTTGTGACACAAAACAATGATAATATTAGTGCATAAAATAAATACGAGGTGATTAAAATGAAAAAGAATTTTTTAATAATATCAATGTTAATAATGGGATTATCAGTAGTAGGATTTGCAAAACAGCCGCCTAAAAAGCCTGTAAGCCAGAAAGTATACGTGCAGAAAAGCAGAAAAACCGGAAAATGTTTAAAATATGAAACAAGAAAAGTATCATATAATAAACCGAATAATAACAGTAAACCAGGCAATAACAACAAACCAAGCAATAATAAACCAAATATGAATACACCAAATAAAGTTAAGCCAAGATAAAAAGGAGGAAGTGAATGAAGAAATTATTTTTGATATTAATGCTGGCTTTGACTGTAACTTCATGTATAGTAATAGAAGACGGCTACAGAGGAACCAGAGTAAGAGTAAGAAGACCTCCTTTGATTATAATAGATTGAGAGAAAACGGGCTTTTTTTATACGGGATTGAAAATTTATCCGGATATAAAAAGTCTTTTTTATTACTGATAATACATGCAGTATTAATAGAAAATAACACTGGGAAATGAAAAACAGACAGTAAGGAATTAATTTTCAGTTTAACGAAGAATGTCAAATAAAGCAATAATATAAAGAAAAATGAAAAATATTGTTTTAAATGAAATAAATACTGTAAAGTGATTTTTCAAAATACACTTATTCAAAGATATTCGCCTTAGATAAAAAAATATATTAATGTTAGAATCAAAATATAATTTGAGAGTCAGAGGTGTTAGTTTATGTCAGAGTATTATTTCTTTAATGGTGTAAAGAAGATATTTGAAATTGAGAAGTGGTTTAAGAGATCTTTTCATGAAATTGTATATCTGGAGCATACAGCTCCCGTTACATTTACAATAGACAGGGTTACATATGCTGTGAGATATATAGAAGAGGAAAATTTAATATATACTATAAAGTTATACGGAAATGATGAAGATATAAAATCGTATCATAAAGCAATCAGAAAAAGAGTAGAAAAATTTTTGAACATATTGAAAGATATGGGGTAAGATGCCGGAAAAAGTAAAGGTGTAATTATTATAACAGTGTGATATACTTTAAGTATCTAACAGAAAGCAGGTGATATTTTATGAAAAAAGTATTAGTTGTATTATTTTTTGTATTTTCGATATTCAGTTTTGCCGATACATGGCTTGAAGATCATATTGAAGATATTCTGGAACAAAAATATGAATACATATCTGATGGAACTACCAGACTGGAATTGGATATTGATGTACATGAACGCAAAAATGACGTACTTATAAATGTAAAAGTAGATGATGATTACAGGAATGTGAAGCAGAATTTTAACAGAAGCTATTATAATAAAGTAATTAAAGAGATAGAAGGTACTGCCAAAAAAGAAGCAAACGGCAAAAAAGTCATAATAAAAAGTATTTTTTAGGGGCCTCGATACGAGGTTCTTTTTTTGGCAAAAAATTGAAAATCAGAGAAAAATGAGAAATATTGTTTTAAATGCCGAAAAAACCCTGATATATGATTTTTAGAAACAGTCTTATTCAGCTCCATTCTGCTTAGAAAAATATGAATTTTAATGCTAGAATCATAACATAAAAATAGCAGGAGGTGTTCATCATGAGAGATGAAATGGAGAGAGCGTCAGAGAGCGCCGGTATTAGTTTTTTTACAGAAAAGGAACTGGAAGAAACACAGAAGAAAATAGGCAGTAGTCGTTATCCTAATAATCATAGAAGCATGAAGATAAAAGAACTATTGAAAAAGCATAAGCATATCAGGACAAAAGAACTGGTAGAAGAAGAAATATACATTTTGAAATATTCTTTTATATTATTTAATAATGCTGAGGCATACAAAATTATTAACAGACATGAAAAAGAACTGGCAGAGTATGTTATGGATAATAAAGAAGAGATAATGAGAGTTTCCATGTATGATTTTATAGAAACTAAAAGCAGTAAATACAGCAAGAGGGGAACTGCCTGAAAAGTACGGCGGTACAGGTAAGCGAGATGAAGGTGTTTTTTGAAAACATAAAATAAAGAGCCTGAAAAATAAGAGGGCTCTTTTATTTTTGGCAGGAATACGGATAAATTAAATAAAAATGACTATATATTTTATGTCAGGGAAAAGGACTGTGAAATGAATAAAATTAACGGTAACTCTAATACATTTCTTTCTTTATTTGATAAAATGTTGTATAATAATATATAAAATTTAAGGACGTGAAGAATGTTAAAATATAAAGTCGAGTATCTTTTAGTAGTAATAGTAAAGTCTGGATTACGAATTTTACCGGTAAAGTTAAGATTTAAAATTTTAGAATTTTTAGGAGTTTTAACATATTATGCAATAAAAAAGCGTAGAAATATTACAATTAACAATTTAAATATCGCTTTTCCCGAAAAAAACGAAAATGAAATAAAGAAACTGGCACTGGAATCATATAAAAGTACAGCAAAAAACACTATTATTCCTTTGTATCTGGCAGAATTATTATCAAAAGGATATATAGAGCCGGAGAATTACGGATTAGTAGGAGAATTAATGTCTCAGAACAGAGGATTGATCATAACTACAATACATATGGCAGGATTTGAAGCAGGTTTTTTCATGGGGAAAGATTACGACACCAATGTAGTTTTTAAAAAGCAGAAAAATCCGTATATCAATGATATGATGGAGAAATGCAGAGCTAAAGTAGGAACACATTCAATAATGAAAAATATTGAAAATGATTCTAACAAAAAAATACAAAATGTGTTTAAAAATAAGGGAGTATTGGTATTGGCAGCAGATCAGTACTCAAATGATGTAGATATAGAATTTTTCGGAAAGAAAACAAAAGCAAATGCCGGAAATGTCATATTGGCAGTGAAATATAAAGTGCCTGTTCTTTTTGCCTATTCAAATTATGACGGCTATAAGATAAAATTGAATTTTTTAAAAGAGGTAGAAATAGAAAAAATGAGTAATTTGAAAGAAACTGTAAAATATAATGTTCAAAATTTATTTTATGAGTATGAAAAAGTCATTCGTGATAATCCGGGGGAGTATATGTGGCAGCATAACAGATGGAAAAATTAAGGATATTCTGAAAATAAGAGTCTGGTTTTTTAGCCGGCTTTTTTTATTTGAAATTTTTTCAATGATCCTAGAACACTGGTCTGAATTACACCCGATACTTACAGGCAAAAATTGCATTGTCAGTGATTAGTGTAAATGGTATACTTAAGAAGAAAGGAGAAGAGATGGATTCATTAAAAAATATGAAGAATGCACTTGATTATATTGAAGATAATCTTAGCAAAGAAATTGAATATTCTAAAATAGCGCAGGCAGCATTATGTTCACAGTATCACTTCCAGCGTATGTTCTCTTTTCTCACAGGAATACCGCTTTCTGAGTATATAAGACGCCGCCGTTTGACTCTGGCAGGCTTTGATCTTCAAAACAGCAGTGAGAAAATAATAGAAATTGCCATGAGGTACGGATATAATTCACCGGATGCCTTTACACGGGCTTTTCAGAATATTCACGGAGTTACTCCGTCCAAAGCAAGAGAAGAAGGAGTTTCATTAAAAGCATATCCGCGTATAGTGTTTTCACTATCATTGAAAGGAGTGACAGAAATGAATTACAGGATAGAAAAAAAAGAACCGTTTATTATAACAGGGGTGAAACAAAGACTTTCTTATCTGGAAAACCTTGGGGAAAAAATAGGTCAGATGTGGCAGGGTTTATCACAGGAAACTTATAAACAGCTGGCAGGGCTCGCTGATACCGGACATCCTGAAATGCTTGGTGTTTACAGCAATATGTATGAGGACAGCACAACAGATTATTATATTGCAGTAAGAACAACAAGTGAAATTCCTGAGAATTTTGAAAAGCTGGAAATTCCGGAATTAACATGGGCAGTTTTTGAAATAACAGGGGCACTTCCCACAGCAATGGCAGAAATATGGGGACGTATATTTACAGAATGGTTTCCGACTATGGATTATGAACATGCGGAGGCTCCAGAGATAGAATGTTATTCAGCAGGGGATATGGGAGCTGCTGATTATAGAAGCGAAATCTGGATTCCAATTATAAAAAAGAATACAGCAAAATAATCTTAATAAAATAACAGAGAGCATGAAAAATGCTCTTTTTATATAGTACATAATTTATAAAAACTGTATAATATTAATCAGAAATAGTTAAAACAGGATACAGATGAATTTTTATAAAACAATGTATTTTGACAGAATGAGATAAATATTAAATATTTTGATAATTTATAAAAGATACTTCACTTTTTTAATTCTTTTTGTACTTATGTCAATAATGTGGACACATTTATCGAGCCTGTGATAAAAAGTCTGTAAATAAAAAAATCTTTTTATGATAAACTAAAAACAGGAGGACTTTATTAT
>NZ_JAMZGM010000094.1 GCF_024158605.1 Sebaldella sp. S0638
GAATTAGAAGTGGAATTAGCAGACTACATCAATTGGTTTAACAAACATAGAATTCATTCTACATTAGGATATTTAAGCCCTATAGAATTTTTGAAAAACAAACTTAAAAAAACTGTCTAAATTTTTGTTGCCATTCCAGATCAGTTCAAGAGAGTTAGCCCTCTTGGAAGCGGCCATGTAAATTTCTTGGGAAAATATGTTTTTGAAGAAGAAAAAATAATAAGTGAAGATGGATTACGACCATTAAAAATAAAGTCTTAGAAGTAATTTTCTAAGGCTTTATTTTTAAATGTAGGGTTTTCGGGAAAAAAACGGAGCTTGGCCTTTACAAAAATATAAAACTACGCTAGAAGCACTGTAAATACTAGCGTATTTTTTTATGTTTGCACCTGGTGGCACCGATGCTGGGACTACCCCAATTACGACCCCTAAAAATAGAGACTGACAGTCAATGACTGAAAGCCTCTATTTTATTGATGAAAAAGCATATTTGGTGATATGTTTTCAAAAAAACGCACCTACCCCTATAAGATAATTAAAATACTGCTTTTAGAGATACTCCGACTCTGAAATCTTCTTGATTTTGGCTTCCTGCTGAATATTCACCTGTTAAGAAAAAACCATATCTATTATCCTGCTCTGTTCCTATCTCTATTCTCGTTTTTAGTATTCCAGCCTCATCCTCGGGTTTCGCAAGGTTGTGGTATCCGTCTTCTACTGATACTAATCTTGCTTTTTCTCTTTCGTTTAGATCTCCTAATTCATATTCATATGCTAAATCCAGGATACCTTTTAGTTTCCATGCTGATTTAGTTCCTAAAGGTATAGAACCATCAAGCTTTATTCCTGCTTTTGGTTTTACACTCCATGCATCACTTCCCTTTACTTTTAATCTTTCCAGTCCATCCTCTTCAAATGTAGGTCTCATTACATACATTATTTCCAAACCGGCATAAGGAGTTATATTGCTGTTTTTAGTTATCCCAATCTCTCTTCCGAAAAGATTATCTGATTTAATACTGTAAGTCTGGAAGTTTCCGTTCATTTCCGATCTTCCTGATACATCCCAGTCTATATTTCTATCAATATTATGATTACTTACTCTTCCAAGGAGGTCATTTGTTAATATCCAGTCTCCTGACTTATATTTATTATGCACACCCAACTGAATTGTGTCTACCCATTCTTCACTGTCATTTCCGTCATTGAATTCAAAGCTTGTATGAGCATATCCTAATGAATACCCAAATGTATGTCCGTATGTTCTTTCCACTTCTCTGATAGCAAACACTCCTGATGTTTCATAATCATAGTCAAGAACACCGCTTGTATTTTCTTTTACTGTCCCTTTTCCAACAATTACATTTATTTTTACATTTTCTTTTGTATTATTTTTTGAATTTTTTAGCAGTTCCAATGAGTTATTAAATATATCAGATATAGTTTTTTCTCTTTGATTTATATTCGCATAAACATCTCCTGCTAAGCTTGAAATATTTTTTCTAAAAGATTCTTCATTAGTTATTTGATCTATTTTATCATAAATCTGACTTTTTTCATCTTTACCATTACCAGTTAGATAATTGTCTTCTAATGTTTTTCCAAATCCTTCATACCATGATCCACCTGTGTATAAATTATAATCTTTTCTTTGAGCATAAATATCATACCCACCTTTTAAGTTCTTCACTGGTGTAATATCCCAAGTTAGTGAGCCGCTTTTCATTAGTAAGCTTCCTGTTGGTGTTGTTATTTGACCGCTGCTTGTTAATATTACATTTTCTATTTTGTATGTATTTGCAGTTGTCCCTAGTGTATATGTAGGTACTACTATTATAGGATCTATTATAGCTAGGCTGTTTGACTGAAAATACGGTTGAGCTGAAGAATATATAATAAAATCATGTTCTTCATTATCAGGTCCTACTGCCTTTCCCATTTGTAATCTTGTAGGATCTGGAGTTATAATTAAATCCAAACCTTCTAATCTGAAATTATCATTTACAACCACTAAACCAGAAGTTCTTAGTATTGGTTTTACAAAACTACTTGTTAAAATATCTACTTTTGTTGCATTTGATGTAGATGAAACTGATGGATCAATATAAATATTTCCACTATTTAATATTACTGTTCCAGATGTTGTTAATAATCCTGTACTATTTGCTCCATAAATTTGTATACTTCCATTATTATCAATTATAGAACCTGTCAGTGCACGAATTCCTGATGAATTGTCACCTCTCGTTATTATTGTACCATTATTTGTCACTTTAGAATTTTGTACAACTATTCCTGTCGAATCATCTCCCGTTAACTCTATTAAGCCATTATTTATTGTATTCATATTAACAGAGTACATTCCGAATGCTCCTGATGAATTTGATAAAATAGTTCCATCATTTGTCATTGTAGGTTGATTTGCCATGTTCTTTTGTGAACTATCACCATATATTCCAGCACCATCTTTACCTACTCTTATTGTAGAAGCAGAACTATTTGAAATAGTTGAATTAACTCCATATATTCCTACAGAATAGTTACTATTTGTAGTATCCACAGTTCCGTCTGAATTATACAATACCATCGAATCTCCTAAATCCATATTTCCATTATTTACTACTGCTCCATCTTCTAAATATATCCCTACATTTCCTACTCCTGTTGTTCCAATTACATTTCCATTATTTGCTACATTACCTCCAATAACAACAAATCCGCTATTATTGTCACCATTCATTATCATATCAGAAGTATTAAAGATATTTGCTGCTCCTGATGTATATATATATGTCGAATCACCTATCATTTGTACTTTTCCTGTAGAAGTATTATTAAATGTCCCGCCTTTAGTTAAAACAAAACCAAATGATTCTTTTCCTATTAATACATCGTTATTAGAATTTACATTCACTGTTCCTGTTGATAGTCCATAAACACCTACTGATTTATCTCCCATTTCTAATTGGCTACTTGGGCTAAATGTAGCTGTCCCTCCATCAAAATATATTCCTATTGCTTGGTTCCCAATTTTTAAAAGGCCGTTTTGGTTTACTGTACTTCCTGCATTATAAATTCCTACTGATTGGTTTCCTGCTATTATATTATTAGAATTTATTATCCCTGCTACAACATTATCATAGTATATACCTGCGCTTGAGTCTAAAATACTTGTAGAATTTCCTACCGTTATAGTACCAGTATTATTAATTACTTGTATTCCAGCTCCACCTGTATATATACCTACTGATCTATCTCCTAAAAGTGTTATTGTTCCAGCATTGTCTATACTTCCTGTTAAATTATCTGAATGAATTCCGATTACATCTATCTTTATAGCGTTTAAATTTCCAAAGTTAGACACTGTATCTCCATCTTTTATATAAAGAGCATCTGAACCTTTTCCTACTGTAACGTCTCCATAATTTGTTATTTTTGAGCCACTGTCTTTTACACTAATTCCAGTAGCATTATCTCCCACATTTATTATTCCTGAATTATATGCTCTTGCACCATTTTTAGCATATATTCCCGTTGAACTTCTTTGTAGGTTTATCTGCCCTTCATTCACTACTTCATAACCTGCATATCCTATTATAAAAGGCACTGTTGAAGAAGTTAATCCATCAACTGCTATTCCTGTCTGCCCTTCTCCTGTTCCATTTACAGTCACATTTGTACCAAACCTTACCACTGAATTTTCTCCTGTAATTGCAGTAACATTGTTAGTACCTAGCTCTACTACATTAATAAATGAATTAGTAAAGTTAAATTGTGCTGTTTGGAATAAACCTAAAATAAATGATGCTCCTGGTGCTATACTTTGTATTCTTAAATTTTCTCCTAATCCTGTTATACTTCCTGTTGAATCAAAATAGAAAATCGCTGCATTTGTTCCACTTACATTCACTTCTACATTTCCAGTTACTGTTAAATTCTCATTTCCTGCTAGATATAATCCTGCTGCATTATTTCCAACAAGATCTAATGCCAATGAATTTATTCCTACTTCAGTATTTTCTCCGTATATCCCTATGCCATTTTCGCCTACCTTTATTCCGCCATCTACTGTTAATGTAGATCTGTTTGCGAAAACTCCAACTCCCTCTGTAGATGCTGACATGTCTATTAATGAAGATGTCCCTAATGTAACTATAGAATCTGCTTTCAATATTGCTGTATCAGCATTGGCTGCTAATATTCCAAATGATTTTCCAGAAGCTACAACAGATGTTACTGCTCCGTTATTAACTATCTCTATTTTTTTATCTCCATAAGCTGGTGCTGCTCCAAGTAGATTAACTCCATAAATCCCTACTCCTGGAGAATTTATATCTATTGTACCTTTATTCTCTACTTTTGAGCCATTTGCACCTAATAATGCTATAGAGTTTTCTCCTGATATTGTTATTATTCCAGAGTTAGTAATTTCTCCATAATCTGCAACTATAGCAACAGAGTTTTCTCCTGATAAGTTTATTACTCCTCCTGAATTATTCAGAACTATGTCTGATCTAACACCACCTGCAAAGTTCTTTTGAGCTATTACTCTTTCATTATCTAATGATCCTGTCATTATAATTCCCGGTAACACAGTTATTTTTGATGAAGTAAATTCTGAATTATTGTAAGCATTATTAGCATTATCCAAGTCAACATTTTGATCTATAATTAATTCACCCTTATTTATAAGGAAAGTACTAAATGATGTAACAGAGGCTGGGTCTACACTAACTTTTGTTCCTGTTAACATTGTTAAAGATCCTGGTACTAAACTACTTAAATTAGTTGTTCCTCCAGTTGATTCTATTACAAATAATCTTGCACTTTGATCTGTTAGTTTTACATTTAAAGTTCCTGTTCCAGTAAATATACTATTTAAGAAAGTTTGTATCCCTGCATCAGAACTATCTCCTTTTTGATAAAATCCTGTTCCTCCTGCCCCTATTTCGGCTTGTACTGTACCTGACACTAAGTTAAAATATCCTGTTGGAGTCGCCCCAGTAAATGATGTATAAAATAATATTCCATTATCATTTGCTTTAATTGTTGCTCCATTATCTAAATTAATAGTTGAGTCTTCAGCATATAAAGCTACTGCTGATCCTCGAGCTTCCACTATTCCACCATTTACAAGTGTATTTGATAAATTCCCCTTACTGTAAACCCCTACACTTTGATTAGCATTTACTGATACATTTCCTCCCGTTATATTTACTATTCCATTGTTATTATAAATTCCTACTGATCTGTCTCCATTTAATGTAATTGTTCCACTATTATTTCCTGTAGCTCCATTTGTTATTATAATTCCTTGAACATCAGTAGGATAATTCCCTAAAACATCTTGTTGTGATTCTATGGTTCCTGTATTTGTAATAATTGATAAACCATCAGCTCTTAATCCTGTTGATTCAACTCCAGTTATTTGTATCAGCCCTTTATTTAAAATCGTACTTGCTGTAATTGTATCTGTTGAATAAATTCCTATTGAATTAGCTCCTATTTTAATTACTCCTGCCGTATTATTTAAAATACCTGTTCCTTCTCCTGAGTATATTCCTACTGAATCATCTTTTAAATTAATTTCTCCATTAAATACAATATCATAACCTGGATTTGTTAAATCTGCCCAAGTAGCTCCTGTATACTTCCCTTTAGTACCTATTCCTATTATTCCATCTTCTTCTGAAGTTATCTTAAAACCTGTGTCAAATAATAAAGAAGCACTGTCTGTACTTATAATTATTCCTTTCAATATATTGTTTAATGCCTTTTTTATTATAATCTCATCATTTAGTATAACACTTCTATTTTGTCCTATCATCCCTACTATGAATGTTCCTCCACTTGTACTTGTTAATTCTATATTTCCTGTATCAAAAATATTTATTCCAGATGATATATAATCACTTATTTTATATACTGCTGATCCAGCTCCATTGATTTCTACACTTCCAATTTGTAAAGCTGAATCTACTACCTCATCAAAATAATACCCTACTGAATTTTCTCCTAATTTTCTTACTCCACCTGCTCCTGTAAGAGTACTATTTTTAGCATAGACACCTAATCCATTTACTCCTACTTCTATTTTACCAGCACTATTTAGTGTAGAATTTATTAATGAAATACCTATACTTCTATTTGTTGAAGCTGTATTATTATCACCTATTATAATTTCAGATGCTGCATCTAAAGTTAAATTAGACTTATTATTAGCTACAACTCCATTATTATCCAGATATATACCATATACTTCTGCATTTAATGTTCCTGCTGGTAATAACTGCATTATACCATTGTGAGTCACATTTATAGAGTCATCACCATAACCTAGAAGTCCTGAACTTGTAGTTGCAGTTCCATCAAAATAGTTTCTAGCATAAATTCCTACTGTTTCTTTTCCTGATACATTGATAGTTCCATTATTTGTTACTATTGAACCATTAGCAGCCAATATTCCCACTGAATTTTCTCCGCTTAAACTTAATATTCCAGAAGCATTATTATTTATTAATCCATAATCAGCAGCCATTCCTGTTGCTTGATTTTTAGTTAGGTTTATAGTTCCATTATTTGCTACTACTATATCATTTATGTCTGTAACTGCTGGTGTAACTCTTTTATAATTAGTTTGTGCCATAGCAACCTGACCATCAAGAGAATCTGTAATTGTATACCCATTTGTTAATGTCACTTTTGATCTAGACATTTCTATACCATTATAAGCATTACCTAAAAATGTCAAAGCTACATTTTCATCTATTATCAAATCTCCAAGATTTATAGAATATTTTTTATAGTCTGTTCCTGGAGCTGTATTTGTAGTATAATCAATTCCATTTACTATTCCAATTGATGGAATACCAGATAAAGTTAATGTATTTATTGGTTTATTCCATCTTAACAAACTTGAACCATTTTCCATATCTAAAAACATAGTTCCTGTACTACTATTAGATACTAGACTATTTAATACACCAGATATTCCTGTTAAATCTTGACCCTCTACATAAAATGCCATTCCTCTATTATGTATTGTAGCAGTAGGTGTATTTATTATCTTTAACTGACCTTCTGTTCCTATTCCACCAGAAGGATAATTATACATAAGTAAACCTTCTGTTCCTATATCAAATGCTCCTCCTGATACAGTTATTGTAGAACCATCTGCATATAAAGCCACTGAACCATCACTTACATTTATTGTTCCATTTGATATTTCTGTATTTGATCCTGCGCCTTTTGAATAAACTGCCACTCCTCCAAGAGAACCTAAAGTTAATATTCCGCCTGACATTTTAAAATTTCCTTCATTAAAGATTCCTGTAGAACCATCTCCTGAAAATTGTATTGTTCCGCCTTTTTGATATCCTTCATTGCCTAATGTTACATATATTCCTGTTACATCAGTTGCAAAAACTCCAGGTGTTATTTCTTTAGCTTTTATTTGTCCATTATTTATTACTCCTGCTTCTACTAATATACTTTTTACAGCTGAAGAGTATAAACCTACTGAACCTGTTGATATCACAATATTACCATTGTTTTGTGCCACAGAATCCAAACCTTCTGCATACATTCCTGCTGAGTTTGTTCCAACACTAATCATATTCACTCCAGCACTATTTAAAGCTTTTGCTCCGCCTTTTACATATATTGCTGTAGATTTATCCCCGTTTAAAGTTATTTTCCCTGCATTTGTCACTTCATATGGGCCAACTATATACGATACTGTGGAATCTTTAGGGCCGCTTACACCTACACCTACTGTATTAGCCCCATTTGAAAATAAATTAGATGTAGAAGTCAGTGATATTACTCCTCCTGTAGTTCCAAATATAGTTGCATTTTCTGTACTTCCTATATTTGTTGTTGTACTGCTAGTATACGCAACTTTACCTATACTTCCTAAAATAAACTTATACGAAGTTCCAACCATACTTGTTGTATTATCAATATTTGATGCACTAAGACTAAATATTGATCCCGGTTCCAAACTTAATAACGATGCTCCATCACCTGTAATAACGAATTTTCCTATTTGGGCTCCAGTTTCATTATATTGGCTATTTCCAGCTAAATATACTCCTACTCCTCCAGTACCTATTTTAATACTTCCAGAACTTGCATTTATCTGACTTCCTCCAATAGCATAAATACCTGTTGAAGTACCTGCATTTATTACTCCTCCATTTATATTTACAATTGCTTTACCTGTAAAAATCCCAACTCCTGCACTTGACGCTGACATATCTATATTTGATGGTGTATTTAATGTTATTGTTGCATCTGTTAACAAATTATTATTATCTACATATATTCCAACTCCTGATGAGGCAGCTGCTCCATTATAAAGTATATTTCCTGTATTTGTTATATTAACAGTTCCTGTTCCATAAGCCACAGTGGCGGCATCAAATTTATTTGTCCCATATATTCCTATCCCTGAATTACCTGTTCCTGTAGTTCCTACATTTATTGTCCCTGTATTTGATATAACTGAACTATTTGCACCAAATATTCCAGTTGATTTATCTCCTGATGTTGTTATTGTTCCTGTATTTGTTATTGTTGCAAAATCTCCTGCAATTCCTGTAGAGACACTTCCACTTAAGCTAATAGTACCGCTATTATTTAATACTATTGCTCCTACTCCTGCACTTCCAGTATAATTTCTTTGAGCTATACCTATCTGATTACTTCCTATTCCAGTTATAGTAAATCCATTTCCAACTTGAATTGATGAAGATACAAAGTTTACTCTTGGAAAATACTGACTTCCTGTTCCAGTTAATGTTGTATTTCTATCTACTAAAACATTTGATTTATTTATTACAAAATATCTATATGTTCCACCGCTTAGATCATTTATTGTTGTATTTGTCACTGCTGTAGTACCTAATACACTTGATAAAGCATTTAGGCTAAGTATTCCTGTTGGCTGATCCCAACCAACTAAAGTCGATCCTGTTGCCATATTCAAAGCTAAATTTCCAGTTGTTACTAAACTAGAAATATTTGGAGTATTTCCACCTGTTATATAGAATGCTGTTCCTCCATTATTTATATTAGCATTTGCTGTTCCTGATAGTGCTCCTGTTCCACTTCTATAAAACATCAAACTTTTATCATTTACATTTATTATTGTTGGATTTAGTAATTTTATTGTGGCAGCATTTTCAGAATACAGTGCTGTAGAACCGCCGCTTACTGTTATAGTTCCTCCGTTTAAATTTGTATTAGATGCAGTTTTTGCATATACCCCAATACTGCTTGGTGTTGATGCTGTTATACTTCCTGCTGTCATAGTGAATGTTCCTATATTATAAACTCCTGCTGAACTGTTTCCTGATACATTTATTATTCCAGAATTTGTTCCTGTTGATGTAGCATCTACTACAACCATTCCTATAGAATTTGTTCCAGTTACTGATATTTGCTTTGTCGCCGTTGCTGTATTTACTACGTTTCCTCCATTTATAGAAAATAGTCCAGCTGAATTATTTCCTACCACTTGTATAATTCCACTATTAGTTCCTGTTGCTCTTAGTACAGTAGTACTAAATCCATTTGCTATAATACCTAAATCTGAAGTGCCGTTAACATTTATTGTTCCTGTATTTATTGCTGTAGGTGTTCCATTCCCACCAGCAGCTACAGTCCCATAGTCTACTCTCATACCTAAATTGGAAGTGCCGCTTACATTTATTGTTCCTGTATTTGTTATATTATCACTAGCAGTTACTTTTAAAATCATTCCTGAGTTTCCTGCTCCTCCAGAAACATTTATTGTTCCTGTATTTGCTGCTACTCCTGTATATGCTCTTATAGAACTATTTCCTGTAAGTCCAGTATCCTCTATGATTGCCATTCCAGATGATCTAGAATTCCCAGCTACATTAACTCCAGAAACATTTATTGTTCCTGTATTGTTAAATACCATACCTGTTTGAGCCACTCTAGATGAAAGTTTTAATCCATAACTTTCTATACCACCTATATTAATAGTTCCTTGATTTAAAACTCTTGCAGGAATATTTTCTGAACCAGGAGCATAAACTTGTATACCTATTGATTTTTCACCTTTAAAATCTATTAATCCAGTAGCTTCATTTGTTAATAAATAGCTACTTGCTGGCCTTGCATCATTATCTTCAAAAGTTAGTATAATTCCTACTTTATAACCTGTAAATCCAGCAGGATTTCTTGTCACTGCCACTGTTCCACCACCTGCATAAGCTGGTAAAGCTAGATTCACAGTTGTATTTAGGGGTAATACTGTATTTAATGCTGTTGAAGTAGTTTCTCCTGCATCTGTTATTGTTTTTCTATTTATTAATTCTCTTTTCCCACTTCCATTTAGATCACTCTGCACTTCAAAACCCACTACCAATGGACCAATTAAATTAACTGTTCCATTATTTATAAGTGAGGCATTTACAGCATTATCTAAAGTTGCTATTCTAGACCCTCCTACTAAAAACCCTTGTGTATTCCAAGTTCTTCCAGCCGCATTTTCTGTTACTTTTTGCGCAGTTGTCAAAGTGTTTATAGAATCAATTGTTAAATCTGATGTTAATATAGCAGATCCACCAGCACTTTGCGATCCATAATCAAAATATACTTTTAATAAAGTAGAATTAAACGCTTTTGAAGTACCCCATGAATATCTAATTGCCGGAGTATTAGCTGTTAATGTAGTTCCTCCTAATCTTCCAGTAGTAGATCCTAATGCTATATTATAGTTAGTACCATTATCTCCGAAAGACATGGGATTTCCAGATAGTCCTCCTCCATCTGTTCCACCAGTACAATTTGGAATCATGTAATTACAAAATGACCCTAGCTTAATATTAAAAACTGGAGGGCTAGATAATGCTGGTGGTGTTATATTAAAAGTAACTGGGGTAAATTCATTTGCTAATACTGTTGGTACTTGAGGTGTTATAGGAGTTTTTATAATTGGTATATCATTAACTAATGGCGCCTGTATTTCCGGCCCCTGTGGTGTTAAAATGATAAATTTATTTACTTGTGGCGTCCCTACTATTACTACAGGTGAAGATGCTGTTACATTTACATCAATTGTCTCTGGAATTCTAGGTGTAGTCAGATTAACTGTTACAGGTGTAAAATCCCCAATATTTATTTCAGGAAATCCAACAGTAGTGGGCGCTTCTAATTTTATTTCATATGGTACATTTTCAATAACCTCTATTGAGCTTTTATATTGAACTGTTGCTTTCTTTGATACTTTTAAAATTTTTGTCACAATTCCTTTTCGAGGTTCAGGTTCTATTTTTGTATCTTTTATTGGTGTAATTGGCTGATACGGCTTATTATTAGAGTTTCCTCCTCTATGTTTATTTTCATAAAAACCTGTAAAAAATACCTGCCATTCTAAATATTCTGGTTTTACAATATAGTCCCCTTGTCTATATAGATCTTTTAATTCTTTATTCCTAACTCTTAAAGATTTTTCAATAAGATCATAATTTTTATTATTTGACACTCCAAAATTAAAATTCTCTGTCATTGTGTCTTGTAATTTATTATAATCATTTGAAGGTATGTTATCAGTACTGGCTTGTGCCAATAACAACGTGCTGAGCGCCAACGTAAATAAAAGAATTTTTTTACTATCTCTCATCTCTCATCTCTCCATTCTACATTAAATTATATTTATTTTTTATGGATAAAATGTAAATATAATTTTTGTTTGCTTGGCTTAATACAAACGAATGAGATTGTTTCGGAGATTTCTTATAGAATTTATCATATATTAATATATTTATTGAAGAGTTGTGTTGTGTCTAATTAAAATTGCTACAATAATTACTAATAATTATACAGACATCTTCATAATCGACAAATGAGTATAAATTAAAAATATACTTTTAATTTATTATAGAATCTTACAATAACTGCATTACCTTATTATCAATTTCCTAGTTTATATTCTTCTGTTAAACTTTTAAAGCTCCGATTACTTCTAAGTGAAATTTTATTATATGATTTTTTAATTTCTGATCATATTTTATCAGAAATATATATAGCAAAGCTTTTAGTAAATTTTTATAAACATAATAAATAATAATAATTTCATTATTATTATAACAGATTTAATTTTAAAATACAATCAAGATAATTGTGTCCATTTTTTCATATTAACGCCACTCTTCTGATATTTTTTTTCAAATTTTATAAAATAAAAAAATTAGCCCTTTTTTTGAGCTAAGTTTTTTTAGATTTAAAATTATTTAAGATTTCTTTTTTCAATAATTATGTTTACAGAATAGTTTCCATCATTTCTGAGCCTGTGATAAAAAGTCTGTAAATAAAAAAATCTTTTTATGATAAACTAAAAACAGGAGGACTTTATTATGAAA
>NZ_JAMZGM010000095.1 GCF_024158605.1 Sebaldella sp. S0638
TTTGTTTATCTATTTCACTACCTTAATTTTATCTTTTTCTTGGCGTTTGCTTCTTCTTCTATTTTCATTGTCCTTTTGTCGTCTCCATTTTCCGTTGACAAGGAATATACTATCAAATATAAAAAGTTTTGTCAACGACTTTTTTTCATTTTTTTTGTTTTTTTTTATCTATTGGTATTTTACCATTGATTTTACTGACTTTAACTTTTGAAAAAAAATTGCTTTTTCTCTCCGGACTGCTGTGCAGCCTTATTTTTCTTTCATGTTTTTTCATCAATCTTTTTTATATTTCAAATATTTTTTTATCTTTTTTCAATAATTCAGGCTTTTTCATATCTAATATAGTATATATATTCTATGATTTAATGAATTCTTTGATATTTTCATTTTCTGTTACATATATATAAGTATGGTTTTATTTTTTTTACGGCACTGCACCTACGTTAATTTAGTATATTAAAAGTTCTTTATTAACAGGTGTAAATTTTTGTAATTATGCTTTTCAAAAACTCTGAATTGTTTTTATTAAATTATGGGTTATCATTATAGTGGGTGAGATAATATGAAAATTAATAGCCGGTTGTTGAAAATTGTTAATTTTTTGTATCAGAATAATTCAACTAATATCAAAGAAATAGCACAGTCTCTGGATATAAGCGAACGTGCTGTCAGGTATGAAATTGATAATCTTAATTTTATACTGGAAATGAATGGTGTCCCCGGAGTAAAAAAACTTCCTATGGGTACTTTGAAAATTGATAAGAGTTTTTTTAAGACAAAATATGTTCCTTTATTGCATAATATAGTAAAGGAAAGTAAACAGGACAGAAGTAATTTTATCAAATTTCTGTTTCTTATCGAGAACTCTATTAACATTTCCCAAACAGCCAAGAAGCTGGGAATCAGCAGAGCTACTGTAAAAAATGATTTACTTGGATTAGAAGAAGAATTCAGAATGAATAATATAGTAACAGAAGGTCAAACTATTATTTCTTCTGAAAAAAATACAAGAGATTATCTGTTAAAATGTTTTTCCAAAGACATAAATTCTTTGAATTACTCCATATCTAACAAAAATGAACTGATCCATATGTACCTTTCAGAAAGAATAAATCCAGTTCATATTCATGCAATAAAAGAATTTATCCAGCAAATGACCAGTGTTTTTAAAAATACTGATAATACTTTTTATGAATTTATATTCTCTTATATAGCAGTAATTATTTTAAGAATAAGAGAGAAGAGAGGATTATATGATATCGAAAATGAAAATTTTCTCGAAAATATAGATGAATATCGTATTATTTCTGAGCAGGCGGAGTTTTTGGAAAATTCTCTGAATATAAAATTTACTAAAGTAGAAAAACTGCAGTTAACAGATTATATTTTAGGTTTTGTTTCTTATTCATACAACACTTCAGTTTTGGAGAACTGGATTGAAATTGAAATATTCGTTAAGGATCTGATAGCTTTGGTTAATGAAAGTCTTGATCATGATATCCTTGGTGACGAACAGCTCGCCGAAGGACTTTTGAACCACATGAAACCACTTATTTACAGACTGAAAAATAATTTTTCAGTAAATAGTGATATTTATATAAAAGCTGTTGAGGAACATTTCAATATTTTTTATCTGATAAAAAAATCTCTGGGGAAATTTAACTCCATAATAGGAGAGGAAATTTCCGATTCGGAGATAGCACTGCTGACATTGCATTTTCTGGCTTCTATTGAGAGAAATAAAGATAAAAACGATAATTATAATAAGAATATTCTATTAGTCTGTTACGGCGGTTATGGTACTTCAATGCTTGTAAAAAATACTCTTGAACAAAACTATCATGTAAAAATAGAAAGTGTAATATCTTATTTTCAGCTTTCAAATTATAATCTTTCAAATATAGACTATATTATAAGTACAGTTAAGCTGAAAAATAAGCTGGCATACCCTGAAAAACCTGAAATTATCGAAATAACTCCGTTTTTTTCCATAGAGGATCAAAAAACACTGGAAGAAAACTGCATTTTTAAGAAAAAAAACAATGAAATCAATGTATCTGTAAACGAAATAGTAAAAATTGTAAAGAAATATGCAACTATCCATAACCCTGAAAGCTTAAACCATGAACTTGTAAAGATTTTTGATAAAGAAACTTTTTATCCGGTTAAGGAAAATAATTTTATGGATTTTATCTCACCCGATAAAATTCAATACACAGAAAGTGTAAAAGACTGGAAAGAAAGTATTCATCTGGCTGGCAGCAGACTCTTGCAGTCTGGTCATATTAACAAGGCATATATAGAAGAAATTATCAGTATCACCGAAAATTTTGGAGCATACTTTGTTTTAGGCAATAAAATAGCTATCCCTCATGGACAGCTTGCTAAAAATGTTTATAAAAACGGAATCAGTGTACTTTATGTAAAAAATCCCGTTATCTTCCCAAATAATAAAAGTGTTTCCCTGATATTTTTTATGGCTGCACTGGAAAAAAATGCCCATCTAAAGAGTCTTGCATCTCTTCTGGATCTGGCTAAAAACAAGAAATTTTTAATAGAAATAGAAAAAATAAATAATAATATCGGACTTTTCGATTTAATTGAACAATATTCGGAGTGAGAAAAATGAATTTAATTGAATTTTTTAATGAAAAAAACATAGAGCTGGATCTGATATCAGAGTCTCCAGAAGAAATTATCAGAGCAGGAGGAAATCTTTTGATGGAAAACGGCTCTGTTCTGGAAGGCTATATTGATGAAATGCTTAACAGCTATAAAAAACTCAAAGCATATATGGTTATTTCCCCTGGAATAGCCATTCCACATGCAAGACCTGATTCTTCTGTTATAAAATCAGGAATCTCTTTTATACGGCTGAAAAACCCGGTCTTTTTCGGACATCCTGAAAATGACCCTGTTAGTCTTGTATTCTCTATTGCCGGTACCAGCGGTGATAATCATATAGAACTTATTCAGATGTTAAGCGAGATCTTATTTGACAAAAATATTATGAATGGTCTTTATAATGTAAAAACAAAAGAAGACTTTTTAAAATTATTATCTGAGAAGGAGGGAAAATAATGAGAATAATAACAGTCTGCGGAATGGGATTTGGTACCAGTCTTATGCTCCTTATGAGCATACAGAAAATCGGAACAAAATATAATATGAGTATTACCGGCGAAGCTGTGGATCTCTCATCAATGCACGGATTAAAAGCTGATCTGATTGTAGCTTCTTCTGAGATAGCAAAAGAAATCAGAGATACCGACATTCCGGTTATCGGTATTACAAATATGCTTGATGAAGACGAAATAGAAAACAAAGTCATACCTGCACTGCAAAATTTATAATATTTTATAAACTATAAAAGGAGGTTTTTAGAACTATGAAATTTTTATTATATCATGTTATCAGCATCCTGAAAAACCCGGCTTTTGTTCTGGGAATTATAGCATTTATCGGATTATTATCACTGAAAAGAAGTTTTTCCGACTGTATAAAAGGAACAGTAAAAACTATACTCGGATTTCTTATCCTACAGGTAGGGGCAGGTGCCATAGTGGGCGCTCTTATACCTTTTAGCACACTTTTTACGGCAGCTTTTGGTTTTACAGGAATAGTTGCCGAAGATAACTCTTTAGTAGCGGCAGTTCAGCAGTTTCTTGGTATTGAAACTGCGTTGATTATGCTTTTCTCTTTTATAATAAATATCCTTCTGGCAAAATTTACTAAGTGGAAATATATATTCCTTACTGGACACATGATGTTTTCCTTTGCGGGAACAATGGCGATTTTATTTGATCAGATGGGATTTTCAAGAATACAGATCATAATTTTCGGTTCAGTAATACAGGGAATATCTATGGTTTTTTTCCCTGCTATATCTCAGCCTATGGTTAGAAAAGTAACAGGAAATGACAATGTTGCCTTTGGTTTCTGGGGAAGTTCCCTTATTACATTTTGCGGTTATCTGGGAGGATTTGTAGGAAATAAGGAGCATTCCTCAGAAGATGTAAAGGTTTCAAATAAACTGGATTTCCTGAAAGACATGGGGGTTCTCATGTCTATTGTAATGGTGTGTGTTTATCTCGTAACCTCGATATTTGCCGGAAAAGAAAACCTTGTGGCAATTACAGGTGACAGCTCTGTTGTTTCATTCAGTCTTATGACTGCACTTAATTTTGTGGCCGGAATTCTTGTACTTCTTCAAGGGGTAAGAATGTTTCTGGGAGAGATAGTTCCTGCATTTAAAGGTTTCTCTGATAAAATAGTTCCCGGGGCAAAACCGGCACTTGATGTTCCTATCTTTTATTCTTATGCTCCCATTGCAGTTACTATAGGTTTCTTATCTGCTATGGCCGGCGGGATAGTAGTAACATTTATATCAAAATTTCTGCCTGTTACTGTTTTGCCGAGTGTTATAGGACTTTTCTTTATGGGAGGCGCTGCAGGTGTTTTTGGTAATACCACCGGCGGAAGAAGAGGTGCTGTAGTATCAGGATTTGTTTTAGGATTCCTGTTTTCACTTATTATAGCTCTTGCTTACCCTTTGCTGGATCTAAGTGCATATAACATACAGGGGCTTTGGTTTGCTTCTACTGATGCTATTTTCGTAGTCATCATTATAAGGGTTATAGGATTTATATTTGGTATCAAATAATTTTAGGAGGAAAAACAAATGAAAAAAATAAGAACAATTCTGGGGGATATTGAGAGGGAAAAACTTGGCTTTACATATACGCATGAACATTTAATCGCCGTTCCTCCTGCTCATCAGAAAGACAGAGATCTGGAATTAAATGATTATTATAAATCTTACTCGGAACTTTTGAAATTCAAAGATGCAGGCGGACAAACCCTTGTAGAGGCTTCTACTCTGGACTACGGCCGAAGTGTAAAACAAATGCGGCAAATGTCTGTTGATTCTAATATAAATGTAGTTTTTACCACAGGATTTAATAAACACATCTATTATCCCGAATGGGTTTCGGAAAAAAGTATAGAAGAAATTACTGAAATACTTGTAAATGACGTTACAAAAGGTGCAGAGGGTACTGATTCCAAAGCCGGATTTCTAAAAGGCGGCTCATGGTACAATCTTATCCATTCCCTTGAGGAAAAGACGACTATTGCTATAGGAAAGGCCGCTGTTCTTACAGGAGCACCTGTGTGGCTTCATACAGAAGCAGGTACTATGGGGATGGAAATGCTTGATATACTTGAAGAGGAAAACGTTGACCTTACCAAAGTAGCTGTGGGGCACTCTGACAGAAATGCCGATTTATTTTATCATTTGGAACTTTTGAAAAGAGGCGCTTATGTTCAGTTTGACGGAGTGGGCAAAGTAAAATACTACCCTGACAGCACTAGAATAGAGCTTATTAAGGGAATTATCGATGCCGGATTCGAGGACAAGCTGCTTATTTCAGGTGATATGGGACGTCAGTCTTATCTTCACTCATATGGCGGCGGACCGGGATTCGAGTTTATTATAAAGAAATTCATTCCAAGAATGCAGGCCGAAGGTATCAGCAATGAATTCATAGCAAAAATTTTCCTGAAAAATCCTGCTGACTGGCTTGCTCAGTTTTAAGGAGTATGATTAAAATGGAAAATTTTGAAATTGAATTTATGACAAGAACAGAAGTAAAGGAACATCTTGCTAAAAATCCTGTTATGATTCTTCCCACAGGTTCTACCGAGCAGCACGGTTTTCATCTTCCTTTAGGGACTGATACTATTCTTGCGAAAGCACTTGCACGAATGGTAGCTGCAAAAACAGACTCACTTATAATCCCTGCGCTTTATTACGGATATTCATGGGTCTGGCATAAGATTCCCGGTACTATAACTCTGGAACAGGAACATTTTAAAACAGTTTTGAAAGATATTATCAAAAGTGTAGATGAATACGGGACAAAACTTTTGATTATAATAAACGGACATGATGCTAATAATCAGTCTATAAAATATGCTGTAAGAGAAATGAAGTACCAGACTGATATGAAAATTCTTTATTTTTTCTATCCGAGGTTTTCTGAAATATATAAAAAATATTGTGTATCAGAGATAAAAAATAATCTGTTTCATGCCGAGGAATTTGAAACTTCGCTTATGCTTGCAGAAAATGACAAACTTGTGGATATGACCAAAGCAGTAAAGGAATATCCTGAATATACCCCGTTATACTCTTATACAAATGAAGTTCTCGGTGATATAAGTGCAAGCGGTGTATTTGGAGATGCCACTGCCGGGGATAAAGAAAAAGGAATAAAAATGTTTGAGGAGTTTTCCAATGAAATTTGTAAAGCTGTTGCTCTTTTAAAAACTAATAAATTATAAGGTGAAATATATGATAAATTCTAAAATAACAGGAATATTCAGAAACGTGGATGAAAGCAAAATTCTCAAAGCGGCAGAAATTTTGATTAGTAATAATATAGATACTTTTGAGGTCTCATATAATTCTCAGGATGCAGTAAAACAAATAAAACTTTTGAAAAAAAATTATCCTGATGCTAAAATCGGTGTCGGTACTATCTTAAATACAGAAGATCTGAAAAAAACAGAAGAAGCAGAACCGGATTTTGTTTTTACTCCTTCTGTTAATAAAGAAGTTCTTGAGTATTCTAAAAAAAATAATATAAATCTTATTCCGGGAGTCTTTTCTCCCAGTGAAGTGGCTTTATGTCTAAATTATGGTTTCAGTCTTCAAAAGTTATTTCCAGCTGAAAACCTTTCGGAAACATATGTAAAAAATTTGAAAGGTCCATTTAATAACGCTGATTTTCTTGCTGTGGGCGGTGTTACCAAAGATAATATAACAGATTTTTTCAAAATGGGTTATATTGGAGTCGGCATGGGGTCAAGTCTCATCAAAAACGAATTTTTGAAAAATGACGACTGGAATGCTTTAGATAAGCATATTAAAGATATACTGAATCTCATAAATGATTTTTTGTAAAATTTAAAAATATAAAATATGTAAGCTTTAGTAAATTTTTGAAATATATTTTGTACCATAAACAAACCCGCTGTTACTTTTTAAATAAAAAATCCTTCAGGATGTAACTTTTCCTCTGAAGGATTTTATTTTATTTCTGATATTTTATTCTCTGGCAAGGCTGAATTCTATCCCGCCTGTGAGTTCGTTGTTTCCGCTGTAATCAAGATATTTATCCTTAAAGTTTATTTTTCTGTTTTGCTCATCTACCACATTATAGCTTACATACGGATTTACAGTAAATTTCCCTATACCTGTATCAAAGGTATGTGAATAAAGCAGTTTCGGCGATACATAAAACCCGTTATTCTGCTGATGGTCGCCTGTTAGTCTTTCCCATTGGTTAACTACATTCAGATCAAGACCAAATCCGTAATATCTCGGTGAAGAATATGTTAATAATGCTATATAATTCAAATATACCGAGCTGTCTTTGTCAGACCCTGTATTTTTGGCATTTGTAGGTTTTCTAAGATGATTATTCAGCTGAACACCGTATATTATATTCCCGTATTTGCTTAGTAATATCGGTCCGCCCACAGCCAGATCAAGATCACCGCCGATACCTTCCGTACCTGTATCTTTATAATCCATTGTATATTTATCATGATCATTGTAATACACTACTCTCGGCGTTATACTAAACTGCTGCTGCCCCCAGAAAGTGAATCCTGTCATAGAACCCAGATAAAATTCATATCCATGCCCGTTTAACTGCTTCAAAGGTATCAATCCGTCAAAGTAACCGATTTTTACATTATCTGAATTTCCATATTTAAATCCCAGCATCAGTTCTGATTCTTTCCCGCCCAGTTTATATCCTTTACTCAGATAAAAATCCGTAGCCCAGGCATCTCCGGCGCTGTCTCCGTCTGTATTATAAAAATTACGTTTCGTCGCGTCAAAGTTAAACATAAGCCCTGCCCACTCATCATCAAGTAATATTTTACCGGATAATTCATTAAAAAACTGCCCGTACTGGAATTTTGAACTATCCATATTCCCAGCTCCATATCCGGTATTAAATTTTAACTCTTTCAAATCATCTGCGTATACAAACGATGAAAGTACAGCCAAAATAAATATATATCCTATTCTTTTCATAATTTTCTCCTAACTGTAATTTTGATTGTATGAATATAAAGTTACAAATCAGGAGCCTAAAGCTCCTGACCTGATAAATATTAATATTATTTGTTTTATTTAGTCGTTACTCTTACAGGACCTGCTATACTGTTAAACAAAAGATCTCCGTTAGGTAAAAATTGTACTATTGCATAAGCTCCGTTTCCATAGTTATCAAATCCGAATTTTGCTCTGTATACTGTTTTACCATTATCCCAGTCTAGTCCTGTTACTTCCCATCCTGTTTTTTCCACATATCCGTTTACGAATACTATATTTGACCCTGCACTTACTGAAGGAACCATACTAATCGAAGATACATCTCCTCTTGCCCATACAGATTTCCATGAATCTGTTTTTGGATCCCATTGTACTCTTTCTACTCCCACAGGCGGTTTAATTACCGGACCAAGTGCTATTACTCCGACTAATCTATCATCTGGTGCTTTATCCACTATATTATTCACAACAAATGCTCCGTAGCCTTTTACCACCACTGATTGTTCAGACTGTATCCATTTTGCAGTTTTTGGCTGACCCGCTGTTATAGGCATCTGATCCGCTATACGGTTTGATTTTGTTCCTGGTTTTTGTTTGAATCCTGCTGGTATTTCATCTCTCCAAAATGCTACTATATTCATTCGGTTTGCTCCGTCAGTAATTACCACAAGTTTATCCTCATCAGAACCAAATCCCATTAAAGTAGGTGTAGACCCTGTACCTTTTCCAAATTTTACTGAAGGTGGCTGCTGTCCTGTATCATATGCTGTTTTCCATGCTCCGTCTTTCTCATCCTGTGATAATTTTGTTCCTGTCCAAACTACCTTTCTCATATATTTATCAGAAGCTACATAAATTGCATTTTTTTCATCAACTGCTATTGAATTCGATATAGCTTCGTCACTTTCAAACTGAGCTGTTACAGGATTTTTAAAATCTCTTCCTACCACAGTAACTGAATGAGTACCAACTACTATTATTTTCCCGTCATATGTCATACTTATACCTTCTATATGTTCGTTACTTTGTAAAAAACCTTTGGCATCAAGTATTTTGTCTATTTTTATTCCTTTCGAAGGATTGTTTTTATCTATAAGGCTAAAAGCGTATATGCTGCTTCCAAGAAAATTCGCATATACCGTATTATTAGAATCTGCTACATTGTATGTCCCGTTTGCTATACGTGCAAGACTATTGTCTATTTTATAAATATTTTTTATAGCATCTTCAACTTCTGTTACGCTTTTATACTTTTTATTTAGCACTTCTTTATGCTGCTCTGGTGTTATAACTGCCATTCCCGGAACATTAAGTCTTGCTACTTCTTTGAATTCACCATTTGCTATATTAATATAAGTAACTCCCTGTGTAGAAACTCCCCACATATAATCCGGAGATGTAGATGCAAGAGTTATTATATTTATTGGTCCCCCTGTTACTTTTTTCATATTTTGTAAATTTACTGAATAATCACCTTTATTCACTTGATAAGGAAATGAATCAGACTGTGATGAATCAAAATGTGTTATTCCGTATAAAGGTGCTGAAAGATACGGATTTGGTTTCGCTGTATTTTCTGCATACAGACTCCCTGTTAAAATGATTGGTACTATACCTTTTACAATTGCTTTTTTCGATATTCTAAATATCTTATTAGCTATCATTCTTATTCCTCCCGATTGTTATATATTTTTTACAATACCTAAGACAAAAAGAAACTAAATATTTTATAAAATTTTTTCAATCATTTTACTGTACAACTTCATCAATTATTGTTATAACAAAATAACTTGACCGTGTCAACAGTTTTTTTGTAGATACACTTATAATATTTTTAGTTTCATGCAAAAAATGGATAAACGATACTCATTTTTTTGTTATAATTATCTTTTATTTTTTGGGGATGTTCTTTTTTTATTTCGGCTTTGGATGAACTTTTTGTGTTCTTTGTTGAAGCTTTAGTTTTAACTGATTGCTTAACTTTACTCTTTATACGATTATCTATCTGCATTTTTTCTGATTTTGATAACATTTCAGTTAATTCCTTGTAAAATGGTATGATATTTCTTTTCAGTATTTTTAGTCCTGTATGTCCTCCTACCATTTGAAGGATTATTCTTATCCACAAGGACAAAAGCATATATTTTACTTTCGTTAAAATCTGCATATAATGTATTTTCAGAATCTACAACACTATAAACACCATTTATAATACGTTCCAAACCATTTTCTATTCCACAAACATTTTTTACTGCCGAATCCACTTCAGCTGCACTTTTATATTTTTTTCTCAATACTTCTTCATGCTGTTTTTCAGCAATAACTTTTATGCCTGGAACATCCAGCTTTGTTGTTTCCTTAAAATTAGTACCTGATACATTAATATAAGCGACTCCTTGTGTAGAAACTCCCCACATATAATCAGTTGAAGTCGTTGCCAAAGTCATTATATTTATCAGCCCTTCGCTCACATACTGCATGTTTTTCAAATCAACAGAGTATTTTACCTTATAAGAGAACGTATCAGACTGTCCTGAGTCAAAACGCATTATAGTATATATCGGTGCCGTGAAAACAAGGGTTTCCTTCCGTATATAAACTTCCTGTTATCAGCAGCGGTAATAAGCTTTTGGCTGCTATTTTTCCTGATGTTTCCAATATTATATTTCCTGCCATTTTTGTTGCCCTCCTAATTTTTTTCATTTTCAAAAATAAAAATAAAACAATACATTTCATTATGTTACTTTCAAATATTCTATCTTTACATTTATCTGTCCAAATATAATATTCCACCTCCCTGCTGTCTGATTTCAATCTATTTTTATTTTTTAAATGACAATATTCAGTTTCAAAATCTATATTTAATTTTTTTACTGCCTCATTTAATTGCACCTTTTCTGTCATTACTTTCATATTTCATGACCTTTATATATCTATTCTTATTTTTTCAGGTGTAAGAAAAGAGTGTTCCTGATACAAACACACCAATTTTTTTTCAGAAACACTCTTTTTTTTTACTTTTTTACTAAAACACAGCTTTTAATGTTACTCCTGCTCTATACTCATTCTCGTTGCTGTTACCTGTTTTATATTCCCCTGTCAGAAATATTCCGTATCTGTCCTCTATTTCTGCTCCTATTATTGCCTTTGTGCTTAATACTCCTTTTTCTTCCTCCGGCTTTGATAATTTATGATAATCTGTTTCCACATTTACCAGTTTTGCATGCTCTCTTTCGTTCAAATCTCCCAGTTCATAACCATACGCTACATCCAAAGCACCTTTCAGTTTCCACTGGTTCTTTTCTCCCAGCGCCATTTCTCCTTTTAGTTCCACTCCTGCTTTTGGTTTTGCGCTCCACGCATCATTTCCCTGTACTTCCAAAGCTTCTAACCCGTCTTCGCTGAATGTCGGTCTTGTCATATATGTTACATCAAGACCGCCGTATGGTGTGATACTTGCATTCTTTCCTAATGATAATTCTTTACCAAGTTTATTGTTACTTGATATGCTGTATGTTTCATATGTCCCGTTCAGCTCTGATCTTCCTGCATTTGTCCAGTCTATATTTCTGTCTGT
>NZ_JAMZGM010000096.1 GCF_024158605.1 Sebaldella sp. S0638
AATAGATAAATCAATATATGAAAAACAAATCTTTTATTATATCAGATTTAATTTACAGACTTTCTTGCACACTCCCGTTAATTTTCTTTTTCCTACAATATAAATTAAATCAGTTAATGATAATACATAACTTTGAGGCATCATTACATCTGTTATATGGGAACTAATTGGGTACCCATTAGACAATCTTTTATATATACTGTGATACAGCATGTAGTCTATTCCATTATTGATCAGATTCTCTACCTCTATATCTTTTTTATTATTAAATTCTGCATACGTTATAAGTGCTCGCATTGTTTTTCCTATTCCTATATAACAAGGTACTTTTCCTAAACACCCTCCATGTTTGCATATCCCAAAATATTTCCATGTTGTTTTTTGATTACGGCCAAATAACTGATATTTTTTGATCCAGTTAAGAGCATTAATGCATTCTTTTGTATTGGATAATCCTAATCGTGTATATGCTTCTAATAACATCGCATTATAACAGGGGACAATTTCACTAATTCCTCCTAGACATGAAAAACCTTCATTTGTTGAAATTTTATTATTTATATAGTTTATCAGTTTTTCTGTGTATCTAAGATTTTCAGTATAGGGAATTTCAGATAATCCCATAATACGAAATACTGCAAATAATGGATGTTCAATGTAATTTTTGGTAAGTTTATTGACTAAAGTTGAAGTCATTAATAATTCTAATATTTTATTATCAATTTTATTATTATTATTTTCATAATCTAACCTTAAGCATAATGCTGAATCCATGAAAATTTCTCCTCTCATCATTTTTTCACATTATAGCATCAATAGAATACTTTTTATATCTTAATGTTATTTTCCGACTATCCTTTCTAATAGCATAAAAAACTTCTGTTATATTGAATTGGTATTTTGGTACAACTTTGATTTCCTCCCCCATGTAGTGAGGGTTCTTATATTTCATGTTTTTTCTACACTTAACTGATTTAAGCAGATCATCTTCGAAGTGACGGATAGAACACTAAATTGGAGAAAATATCCCAAAGTTACTTAGTTAGGTACAAAATACCATTCATTTCCTGACCATCTAACAGTGAAGGGGAAAATAACAGAATGTTCATCAACCTCTTAGCTGCTTATATTATTCATCTTCATAATAAGGAACATTCGAATCTTGCTTATAGAATTTAGGAAACTCACCTTTTACAAATACGCCGACTTTGTTTGTATGAGGATAAATAACAACATAAGGAGAAGTATTTGTATCAACATCCAAGTAAACTAACTTTTCATTTTCTGATGTATTTGTTAATCTGTGTGCTCCATCTTTGCAGGGTGGAAATACAATAACATCTCCTTCTTTAACAGAAATTCCGCCTGCTGGTGTTTCAAGAACCCCCTGCCCGCTGATAATATAGAATACCTCTTCATTCCCTGTATGATAATGGTACGGATAATTAGATTTGCCCGGAGAAAGAGAATAAAAAGTTACTGTACACTTATTTTCATGTAATAAGCCACTTACATCGTATCTGTCAAATTCATAAATCTGATTTGGTGCTGTATGCTTTGGTTCAATTTGGCTGATATTGGTTACTAAAATTTCCTTTAAAGACATACTTTAACCTCCTTGTATAATTTAAGACTTTCTTTAAATACTATCTCTTCCTCTGATATTTTAAAATCTCTGTTTTTATGATTTCTACTATTCCCTGACAGAGGTAAGAAATACTTTAGTAAAAGATTTTTATGATAACCATAAATATGGTCGCATAAGCGTTTTAAATATTATATTCCTCTGTGTATAAATTATGATTCACAAAAACCAAAAATTTATATCATATTATAAAATAAAAAAATTAGATATACCCAGTCTTTTCCATAATTTAATCTAATATTTGTTTTCATGTAAATGATATCATATTTATAAAAAAGTGCAAGTTTTTATAAGTATATTTACCTGTATCAACGTCGTAATTTTATTTTCTATATATTTTAAAACCTTCATCATCTACCTTCCCTTATACCTCCCACCAAATATCTCAAAAATAAAATCCTTAACTTCAAGACCTGCAAGTATTGCCAAAACCACTCCCGCACTAAGCCTTGTCTCAATTATCAGTTCATCTAGACTTTTTTCAGTTTCCAATAATGAAAGAATTTTCCTTTCCTCAGAACTCAAACCTGAAACTGCACCTGCCTTCTGTTTTCTTTCCCATAAAAATTCATCCGCTATATCCTTCCCGGATAATACCAGTTTCGCCTTGGACTCTCTTATTAATTTATTACACCCTCTAAATGACGGGTAATTTATAAAGCCGGGTACTGCGAAAATCTCCCTATCATGCTGAAATCCAAATTCGGCTGTTATAAGGGCGCCTCCTTTCTCATAACTTTCACACAAAAGAATCCCCTGTGAAAGTCCGGCTATTATCCTGTTTCTCCTTGGAAAATTCCACTTAAGCGGCTCACTTCCAAGCGGATACTCACTTATCAGCATCCCGCTTTCCGGTATTCTCTCCCAAAGCTTCCTGCTTTCATAAGGAAATATCCTGTCCAGACCGCTTCCTACCACTCCTATACATCTGCCGTTTTTTTTCAGCGTAAATTCGTGGGCAATGTTATCTATCCCAAGTGCCAGCCCGCTGACGATATTCACGTCATATTCGAGCAATTCCTTAAGTATACTCTCACATGAAACTTTTCCATATACGGTATTTTTTCTTGTACCTACCACACCAATATTTCTTTCATGAAACTTAACTTCTCCGGCTACATAAAGAAAAAGCGGAGGATCCTGTATATTTTTCAGATTCTCAGGATAACTGTCACTTGTGTACTCCAGCAAACTGATATTGTGTTTGTCTAAATTATCATAAAACTTCCTGTCATCATAAAGAGCAGCATGCAGTACTTTTGCTCTTATGTCTTTATCCAATATTCTGAGATTTTCATCTCGTATCAGTATTTCAAATCTTTTAAATTCTTTCATAAACCTTAATATGAGAGAATCTTTCATACCTGATTCTCTTAAATTTATCCACCCCATATCTCCCCCTTAACGAATTTCTACTTTTATATAATAACATAAAACTAATTTTAAATATATTATTTTTATTAAAATTTTAATCAATTTAAAAAAATTACATTTTTCTATCTAAAAATATGTAGAAATAACAAAAAGCTGTTAAACTCAGCAGAATTTCTTCTGTTATATTTAGCAGCTTTCAGTCTCCCATTATTCATCTGTAAATTTACATATTTTCTACTTTTTTTTCTTTTATAAAACTAAGTTCATTAATTGTCAAAACTGACAAATCAGCGATTACTTCGCCTTCTATTAAGCCTTCCTGTTCCAGCCATTTCAGGATTGAATTGACCTCCTGAAGTGTGTCCACTTCATTTGACTCATAGACTCTGTTCTTTTTTCCGGTTCTCATCCCTTTTTCAATTGTTGCCTCTACTTTATATTTTATGCTTATATGCTGAGAATAGCCACTTTTTACTAACCCGATATTCAAATCCATAATTCCCTCCAATCAAACTATATAATAGATTTCTTATAATTATCATTTTCCTGATTTTGATTATTTTCACGGTTACAGCCTGCAAGCTGACACTTTTTTCCTGACTGTCTTATAATTCCGGCTGCACTGTCTGAATTCCAAATAACTTCCGTTTTGCTCTGCTGCATATTTTTCAAATATTTATTATAACAAAAATAAACCATACTTCAAAATATAAAATTAAAAATCCAGAAGAAAGCCTTATAAGACCTGAACTGTCAAGAATTGTGTTATTTCTGTTCCAAATGATAGATCTGTTATCAATATATTGTGTAATTTCCTTTATCTAAAACTACCTCTCCCCTAATCTCCCATTATTTTATCATTTATTGCTGTATATTGCAATTGCTGAATTTTCTGTATTTTTACATCATAGTTTTTTTCTGTCAGACTGTTACCATAAAATTATATGTTCTTTTTTAATTCCTTATACGCAAACAAAAGGGACTCATTAAATCAATCGTATACTGCCCAATTAATTTAAAAAGCCCTTATTCTCTGAATAATTGTCCCTAATATTCACCTCAGGTTAATTCCTGTTCTTTCTTATTTTGCTACTGCCGGTCCGCATACATCAATTTCATTTTCCCCGCATTTCCTTGTGCCGCACGATACAGATACTGATATAAGTATTGCTAATAAAACTAATAATCTGAATTTTCTCATAATATCCCTCCTTTTCAAGTCAATGCTAAATATTCTTTATTATTTCTAAAATTCTATCCTTATGTTTACATTCTTTTGTACTAATTAAAAAATGATAAAACCACAACCAGTAACTCCATTCCTCCGGCAAAAAAGAATATTATTGAAATTACAATATATCTCACATCATTTTCAAAACAAAAACTCTTGGGTTTATCCCTGTCATAAAAAAATCTGCTTGTCACCATTTTCTTCCTTATTAATTCCCCATTCACAGTGTACTCCAGTGTAATATATAATCTATTTCTGCTTCCGACTTTTTTTCAATTATCTTTGCTGTTGATTTGCCGCCTTTATTTTTTAACTTTTTATCTTTTACAAGAAAAAATCGTCCTATCAACAAAAATACTAATCCTAAAATCATCGTAAATGTTATGCCTATAATTTTTTCCATATTATCCTGTTTTCTCCTTATGTTATCCGTTGATTTTTATTATCTGTCAATTCCCCGCAGCCTCAAGCACCCCAAAAATATTCCTTACTGTCCATTTTTTTTAGTATTAAAGAGTTAATTAAAAGGAGACTCTCAGAAGTCTCCCATGATTATTTTAATTCAAAGTTCCATTTATTATATTGTTCAAAAGAGCTATTTCTCTGTTTACATTTTCATCTCTTCTGGAATTATTATAAGTTTTCAGATATTCCACTGCTCTTTTAAAATCCCTTTTTGACTTATATGCAATTCCAAGCCCTAAATGTGCTTCAAGATAATTTGGATATCTTGCCAGTATTTCATTATAGTATTGTATTGACTGGTCAAAATTCCCCATAAGTCTTGATGAGAGCGCCACAACGTATAAGTTCCTTATATCTCTTGCATTATCCTGCTTCGCGAGATTCATGGCTCTTTCATAAAGACCGTCTCTGAAATAAAGGTTACACAGTCTGAATATCGCACCTGAACTAGGGTTTGTTTTTATAGCTTTTTCATAATTATCGTATACTTTAAACTTCGACCCGTCTGATGCTTCATCACCGCCGATTGTAGGAGTAGTCCCAGTATCTACAGTCGATGTAGTAGTTGTCGTAGTAGTTGTCGCTGCTGTATCAGTATTATTTATATTGTTTAATTCTGACTGAATTATCTGATCTATTTCATTCTCAGTTTTTGGCTGTGATTCCGGTTTTGCTCCTCCGCCCTGCGGCTTAGAACCTCCTGCTGCCGGTGTTTCCCCTCCTGCTGGTGCATTTGGTTCACCGACTATTGCCATTGATGCTAAAATAATCAATAAAACCGTTGCTATTCTTCTTTTCATTGATCCTCCAAGATTTTTATATATATTATATTGTATCAAAAAAAACAGATTATGCAAATATATTTTTAAATATAATTACTTTACTGAACAATACTTTTTACCTCTCCGTCAGAAAAGACTGTCATGATCTCATCATCTTTTTTCAGAAATTCTTTTTTAACAATAAGCTTGCCTTTATGCTTAGTAAGAGTATAGCCCTGTTTCAGAATATCATCGGAATTATACTTTGATACCACTGCTTTTTTATATTCCAGTTCGTTTTTATACTCTTTTATCCTCTGAATAATCAGCCTTGTCAGTACTTTTTCCGAATCAGCCAGTTCTTCTTTTTTTTCTTTTATTTTATCATCAAGCTTTATTTTGGAAAGCATTCTTTTTACCATCAAAAGTTTTTCACTGCTGCTTGTAATCTTATATTTCAAACTCTTATTCAAACGATTTTCCTTGTCTATCATCATCATTTTTTTCTCAATGATTATATTCAAAAAATTTCTGATCATATAATTTGATTTTCTTTTTTCCAGATTGTTTTTCATAAGGGTAATTTCATTCATCAAATGTTTATTCAGAAGATTTTTCCTATATTCCAGTTCCTGTAAAAGATCACTTTTCATCGGCACTGAAATTTCTATTGCCTGTGTAGGTGTGGCTGCTCTTACATCTGCTGTTAAATCCGACAGAAGATTATCTATTTCATGACCTACAGCTGATATAACAGGCAGGTCAGATCTGTATACAGCCTCTATCACAGCCTCTTCGTTAAAAGCCCACAAATCCTCAATGCTTCCTCCGCCTCTTCCCACAATTATAAAATCAAGACCGAGTTTTTCCCTTACATTTTCTCTGTTAAAAACTTCTATCCCATGGGCGATTTCCTGAGCTGCACCTTCTCCCTGCACTTTGGAAGGATACAGGTATATATTTATATTACTGAATCTTTTTTGCGCAGTATTTATAATATCCCTTATGGCTGCCCCGGTTTCTGCCGTGACCACTCCTATATTCAACGGCACCTTCGGCAGCTTTTTTTTGATCTCCTCATCAAAATATCCCAGCTCAAAATAATATTTTTTCAGCTTTTCAAATCTTTCATAAAGCTCACCAAGTTTATTCTGCTTTTCCAAATGTTCGCCGATTACCTGAAAAGATCCGCCCTGTTCATATAAAGTGGCACTTCCGAGAAGCTTTACCTGATCTCCCTCTTTCAGATCCCTTGGAACCCCTTTAATCATATATCTGAATATAGCACACTTAACACTGGCTTTATTATCTTTCAGCGTAAAATAAAGATGTCCGCTTTTATAATAAGTAATGTTAGAGATTTCACCCTGTATATAAATATTTTTAAAAGCTGAAGTACCTTCAAGATATTCCTTTACTGCCCTGTTCAATTCACTTACGGTAAAAATTCCTGCGTCCATATCTTCTCCCGTTTACTTTAATTTTTCTTCGTATTCCTTTTCATTGAAACCAACTATGACTTTGTTGCCTTCCACAAGCAGCGGTCTTTTCAGCAGCATGCCGTTTGAAGCAAGAAGTTCCAGCTTCTCACTTTCACTCATACTTACCAGCTTATTTTTTAAATCCAGTTCTTTATAGACCTTCCCGTTTGTATTAAAAAATTTCTTTATATCAAACTTACTTTTTTTGTATATGTTTTCTATTTCTTTTCTTGTTAAATTTGCATCCACTATATGTTCTTTTTCATATTTCAATTCATGGCTGTCAAGCCATTTCAGCGCTTTTTTACATGTACTGCATGAAGGATAATAATATATTTTCATCTCTTCTGTCCCCGTCTTTCTTTTAGATTATAATTCCAATAATAGTTCTTTCAAAGCCTTCATCTCATCTCTTTTAGCTATTGCCTTCTCAAAATTCAGCTCTTCAGCCAGTTTTCTTATCTCTTTTTCAAGAATTCTGATTTCTTTCTCTATATCTTTTCTGTCTTTGTAGATTTTTTTGATTCTGTCTACTTTTTCTTCGTTTCCTATTTCATAATCCACAAGCGAATCAGAAATTTTACTTACGATTGTCTTAGGATTTATATTATGTGCTTTGTTATACTCAATCTGAATCTCACGTCTTCTCTCCACTTCATCCATGGCTTCTTTCATTGAACCTGTCATTCTGTCAGCGTAAAGAATTACTTTCCCTTCTACGTTTCTTGCTGCTCTTCCCATTGTCTGTATCAATGATCTTCTTGATCTCAGGTATCCTTCCTTATCAGCTTCCAAAATAGCTACCAATGCTACTTCTGGAATATCAAGCCCCTCTCTCAAAAGGTTTATCCCTACAAGTACGTCAAATTCCCCTATACGCAGACCTCTTATTATCTCTATTCTTTCAAGTGTTTCTATATCAGAGTGCATATATTTTACTTTCAGACCATATTCCAAATAGTAATCTGTAAGCTCTTCCGCCATTTTCTTCGTAAGTGTGGTAACAAGAACTCTTTCACCCTTCTCTACTCTCAGCTTGATTTCATCCATCAAATCATCAATCTGATTTTTTGTAGGTCTTACTTCTATAGTAGGTTCAATTATTCCTGTAGGTCTTACCAGCTGTTCTATTACTTCGCTCTTTGACTGTTCCATCTCATAGTCCCCCGGTGTAGCGGAAATATATACTACCTGAGGTGTTTTAGCGAAAAACTCCTCGAATCTCATTGGTCTGTTATCAAAGGCACTTGGAAGTCTGAATCCGTTGTCTATCAACGACTGCTTTCTTGCCCTGTCTCCCTTGTACATACCGTTTATCTGTGAAACGGAAATATGTGACTCGTCTAAAAATACTACCAGATCTTTTGGAAAATAATCTATCAGAGTATCAGGTGTTTCTCCGGGACCTTTCCCTGTGAGATATCTGGAATAATTCTCTATCCCCTTGCAAAATCCTATTTCTGCTATCATTTCCAGATCGTAATCTGTTCTCTGCTTTATTCTCTGTGCTTCCAAAAGCATATTTTTCTTATTAAAAAATTCTACTCTCTCATCCAGTTCCTTTTTTATTTCCCTGAACATTGTCTCTGAATCTTCGGTAGATAAATAGTGAGTTGCCGGCATTATTGAAATTCTCTGTATCTTTCTGATTTTCTGTCCTGTCAGCGTATTTATCTCCGAAATATCCTCCAGATCATCACCAAAAAATTCAAATCTATAACCGGTATCCTGATAAGCTGGATATAAGTCTACTACATCCCCGTTCACCCTGAACTTCCCACGCTCAAAAGCATAGTCATTCCGCTCGTATCTCAGGTCTACAAGTCTCAAAATCAGGTCATTTCTATCAAATCCCACAGAAACATCTATTGGTATAGATCTTTTTTTATACGCTTCCGGCGATCCCAAGCCGTATATTGCCGAAACAGATGCCACTATAATAACGTCTCTTCTGTTCAAAAGGGCCGCTGTTGCAGCGTGCCGCAGTTTATCAATTTCGTCATTTATTGACGAATCTTTCTCTATGTAAGTATCTGTAACTGCAACGTAAGCTTCCGGCTGATAATAATCATAATACGACACAAAGTATTCCACTGCATTATCAGGAAAAAACTGCTTATATTCATTATAAAGCTGTGCTGCCAGTGTCTTGTTCGGAGCCATGATTAATGCCGGTCTGTTTATTTTTTCTATTACATTTGCCACTGTAAAAGTCTTCCCGGAACCGGTAACTCCGAGAAGTATCTGATCTGAAACTCCGTTCTCCAGATTCTCCACTATTTTTTCTATTGCCTCCGGCTGATCTCCGGTAGGCTTAAAGTGCGAATGTATCTTAAAATCCATTATTATCACCCAATTTTATTATATCTCTTATTATAACATAAACTGTACCTAATATAAAGATTTTGAGCTTAATTTAATACACTAAAAATTTTTTAATTGTAATTTTTTTATATACATTATATACTTAAGCTATCTGCAATTTTGTACACATACTTTTTGAGGAGGAGATCACCATTTTTCACAATATTGACAACTTTGTGCCTTTTATTCTGCTGCTTTTTGCCGGAGGATTTATAGATTCCATTGCAGGAGGAGGCGGACTTCTTACGCTGCCGGCGTATCTGCTTACAGGCCTGCCCACAGTATCCGCATTGGCTACAAATAAATTTTCTTCTATTTTCGGTACTTTTGGAAGCTTTCTCGGTTATCTGAAGCATAACAAGCTTCATCTAAAGCTGCTGAAATATCTGGTTCCTGCCTCATTTGCAGGTTCTATGCTCGGCTCATTTATAGTTACGAAAATAAAAGTTGATTTCCTAAATGCTGCCATCCCGTTTCTGATACTCGGCGTGGGACTTTATTCACTTTTCAATAAATCCCTCGGGGGAGTAAGCATGTATAAGCACCCTAAAAAAGCTGTTCTTACCAAAGGAATTTTCTTTACTTTTCTTATTGGGTTTTATGACGGATTTTTTGGTCCGGGAGCAGGGACATTTTTTATAGTTATGCTTATAAAAATATTCAGTGTTGATTTTCTTGAAGCATCAGGAAATACTAAATTATTAAATTTCGCCTCAGGCTTATCAGCTTTCTTTATTTTTCTGATCAGCGGAAAAGTAAACTTTTTTTATGGTTCAATTGGTACTGTTGCCATTTTACTAGGCTCTCTTGCCGGGACAAAACTTGCCATAAAAAAAGGTGTACCATTTATAAGACCGGTATTTTTAAGTGTTTCATTTATCATTGCATTTAAAATGTTTTATGATAAACTCATGCACTAATTTATATTTGGATCATTCATATTTGTTAAGATACAAACAAAACAAAATATTAACTTTATAAATAAAAACAGCAGGTATTATTGCTTTGAAATCACAATAATATTCTGCTGTTTTGATTTTACATCCTATTTTGACCCAGATTAAAAATAATTCCATTTTTTAGGATCTACAGGTTCGCCGTCTATTAGTATCTCAAAATGCAGGTGAGGCCCTGTTGATAATCCTGTATTGCCAGTTGCCCCGATAATCTGACCTTCTTTCACAGTATCTCCTTTATTTACGGATATTTTATCCAAATGGGCATATCTGACTCTTATTCCGTCTGATCTTTCCAGCTCTATAAGATTGCCGTATCCTCCCTTTGACGAAGCATATGTGACTATGCCCGTAAAAGAAGCTTTCAGTGCGGTTCCTTTTCCCACACTAATGTCCAGACCCCTGTGAAATTTCTTGGTTTTTAGTATTGGATGTGTTCTGTTGCCGTATCCGCTTGTAATTGTAGTTCCTGAAACAGGCCATAGCATATACTTATTTATTTCATAACCTGTATCTTTAGATCTTTCAATGGTTTGAACAGAATCTTTTGTTTTTACTGATGCAGCGAGAGGTTCTTTTTCTTTATACTCTCCTCCAGATGCACTATTTTTGCTGTATTTCTCAGATTTGTCCGCATATTGCCTGTTTTGTGA
The DNA here is from genome assembly GCF_024158605.1 of Sebaldella sp. S0638. NCBI lineage: Bacteria > Fusobacteriati > Fusobacteriota > Fusobacteriia > Fusobacteriales > Leptotrichiaceae > Sebaldella > Sebaldella sp. S0638. The sequence continues at coordinate 10,931 of NZ_JAMZGM010000096.1, forward strand.
ATCCTTATTCTCAGAAATACGTTTATTTCCTGCGATTTTTTCCTTATCTCTTATCTCTGAAATTTCAGATGTTTTTCCCGATATTATCAGGTTCTTCACTGCTGTTTTTTCTTCATATATCAGCTTTTCCTGATTGCTTAGATTATACGCTGCATTCTCATAAACCATATTTCCTTTCAGACTTAGAAGAACACTTTCTGTAATCACAGGATTTTTTATCAAAAGGTATTTTTTATTCTGAATTCCCATCCCTGCGAGATCAGGATTCAGTTTTAGGATTTCTTCCTCATTTATATGAAATTTTTCAGTTATTTTTTCTATTGTATCATCCCCGCCTACTTTATAAAAAATAACCGGTTCATTATATAAAACTACCCTGTCTCCCACTTCCAAAGCAGGTTTTCCTATAAGATACGGATTATTATATAAAATAATTTCAGGCTCAATCCCTAATTTCTCTCCCAAAGTCCTTATACTCACAGATTCTGTAACAACATAAATAGAGCCTGTGATAAAAAGTCTGTAAATAAAAAAATCTTTTTATGATAAACTAAAAACAGGAGGACTTTATTAT
>NZ_JAMZGM010000097.1 GCF_024158605.1 Sebaldella sp. S0638
AAGGTAATATCTTCATTTGCTACTACCTTGCCCCCTAAAAATTCCTTACGTATATTTTCCATCTCCAGGATATATTCGCTCATTCTGCCTCCTATTAAAAATTTATCTCTAACTTCCCTGGCTCCTTCCCCTTCCAAGGTCAAAATGATCAATAAAATTTTGTTTCCAAAAAATTTTCTCTGAACCGGCGTTTTGTATAATTTATATTAAAACAGCAAATCGCTGTAAACACCAAAACACCAGTGCCCGTTCCTAATTCATTTTATTTGTAATTATGAACTGATCAAAGCACTAGACTTTCACACTATTATCGTATATATTTCTCTCTGAATTTATGATATAATAGATTTATAAAAAAAAATAGGACACATGTCCTACCAAAGGATAATATTACTATGAGAGAAATTATTGAAGTAAAATATTACATTGATAAATTTGGTTTATCAAGCATACTTACCCCTTCTATTATATCTGACATTAATATAAAAGTTTACAAAAAAAATACACTTCTTTATGAAGCAGGAGATCCGGCAGACAATCTCTGTTTTCTTGTAGAGGGAAAAATAGAGGTAAACAGTATCCTGGAAAACGGAAATCATCACATTATTGACGAACTATATCCTCCGGCAGTTTTTTGCGATATTGAATATGTCGCCAGAATAAAGACAATATTACAGAATCTTATTGCAAAAGAAAATAATACAAAAGTTCTGACAATTCCTTATCATATGCTGGATGCCAAGCTTTCCGGCAATGTCCACTTCTGGAAAAAAATGGCTGTAGAAAGTGCTGATAAACTTATCAAAACCAACTATTCAGTCTTAAAAAAACTAAATAATAAACTTGAAGATATTTTAGTAGATATTCTGATAGAAAATAACTATGAATATTATTTCAAATCACTGGACGTCCTTTCAAAAAATCTGAATGTAAGCTACAGGAATCTTACAAGAGTTCTAAAAAAGCTAAGTGACAAAGGTATTATAAAAAGAGAAAAAAATAGAATAATATATATCCGGCGTTGAATTTTGTCCAAATATTATTATTTTTGAATAACTATATATTTTCTATCACGTCTTTAATTTTTTCACAAAAAAGGACATATGTCCTTTTTATTATCTTTATAAGTATGCTAAATTTGTCTTATATACTTAAATATAAAGGCGGTGATAGAATAATTTTTACGGGGGTGACCTAATTGGAGAGTTTAGACTATATTTCTAAAAATGATTATTTAAAAAGATATTTTGAAGATATACCTCAGGAGGAGCTCCGAAAGCACAGCAGGCTGGTTATTTACAAACCGCAGAATATCATTGTAAAAAAAGGCGAACACATTAATTTTATCGGTATTATTATCTCTGGAAGAGCTCTTTTGGTAAATGAATTTGCTAACGGAAATGCTTATATACTAAAAGAACTAAAATTATTATCAGTTATCGGCGACATTGAAATTGTTTCCTCGTCAAAGGGTTCGGCATGCACTATCGAATCTATCGACGAATGTATACTTATCGTTATAGACGACAAGGTATTTTTAGACTGGATGAAAAGGTATCACGGCTTTGCCATTCGTGTGGCACGGCGTCTTGCTGAAAGATTCTACGAATCTTCAAATGAAAACGGAAAATATATGGTATATAATTCCAGCTACAGCCTTATTTCCACCATTATTAATGTTACTGAAAACATTACCGGCGGAAAAACAGAAGAAGTTTTCAATATCAGACTAAAAAACACCAGAAAAGAACTTGGTGAAAGAATAGGCTTAAATGAAAGAACCATAAACAGGCTTCTTCAAAAGCTTAAAAATGAGAATCTAATCTCTATAAACTCAGGAAAAATCTACATAAACAATATTCAGTTGCAGAAACTGAAAGAATTAAAAGAAAATCTACAGATGGACAGGAGAAAAATATGAAATTAATTGACAGAGTAAATGAATCTATCGCTTATATCAGAACTAAAACGAATGCTAGCCCTAAAGTAGCCCTTATTCTCGGCTCAGGACTCGGTGACTATGCTGATGAGCTTGAAGATAAGGTTGCGATTCCTTACGGCGACATACCTCACTTTCCTACACTTAGTGTGGAAGGACATAAAGGACAGCTTGTTTTCGGAAAAATACACGGAAAAGAAGTAGTCTGTATGCAGGGAAGACTTCACTTTTATGAAGGAAAAGGTATGCATGCCACTACATATGCCATTCGTGTTTTTACTAAATTAGGAATAGAAATTTTATTTACTACAAATGCAACAGGCGGTTTAAATAAGGATTTCAGACCCGGTGATCTTATGATAATAACTGATCATATTAATTTTATGGGAGATAACCCTCTTATAGGTGAAAATGAAGGTGAATTCGGAGACAGATTCCCGGATATGACTAATCTTTACGACCGTGATTTAGTAAAAATTGCTGAAGATACTGCTTCACAGCTTAATATTAACATAAAAAAAGGTATTTTTATCGGATACAGCGGGCCAAACTTTGAGACTCCCGCAGAAATAAGATTATTCAGAACTTTTGGTGCTGATAATGTGGGAATGTCTACTATTCCTGAAACTATAGTTGCCAAACACGGGAAAATGAGAGTTCTCAGCATTTCAGCCATTACAAATATGGCGGCAGGAATTCTGGAACAGCCTCTGAACCATGAAGAAGTTCTGGAGATGGGTGAAAAAATGAAACCTGTTTTCAAAAGTCTTGTAGACGGAATTATTGCAAATATATAATTTCCCTGCAAACAGGATTTTATCAAAATAACCAGAAAACTAAAAGATTTTTTGAATAAACAAATTGCTTCTCGGCAGTGCCTAAGTAAGTACCATTTTTATATGATAGTTTAACCAGATACCGCTATATCTCGAATTATCAATATACCAAATGGAAACTTTAGGAGGAAAATATGAAAAAGATTTTATTAATTTTAACATTATCATTTTTATTTCTGATATCTTGCGGAAAGACAGATACAGCCAAGGAAGATGCAAAAGATGGAGCAGCCGCTGAAAAAAGCGATATTAAAGTAGCAATAGTATATTCTGTGGGGGGACTGGGAGACCATTCATTTAATGATGCGGCACAGAGGGGGCTTGAAAAAGCAAAAAAAGAACTTGGAATAGAATATGTAGGTTATGAACCTAAAGACCCTACTTCTGAAGCTGAAGGACAGCTTAGAACTTATGCCGAAAGCGGAGAATATGACCTTATTATAGCCACAGGGTTTATGATGAAAGATGCCCTTGCCACTGTAGCCAAAGAATTTCCGGAACAGAAATTTGCCATTACAGATGAAAGAGTACCTGAGTTATCTAATGTAGCTTCCCTTACATTCAAAGAACACGAAGGATCATTCCTTGCAGGAGCTCTTGCAGCTATGATGACTAAAACAGATACAGTAGGATTTATCGGCGGTGCCGAAGCTCCGTTAATACAGAAATTCGAGGCGGGATACCAGCAAGGTGCCAAGTATGTAAAGCCTGATATAAAAGTCTTAGCTGTTTATATCGGCGGGACAAATGCATTTCATGATCCTGCATCGGCAAAAGCAAGAACTGAAGCTGTAATCGGACAGGGTGCTGACGTAGTTTACCACGCATCTGGTTCAAGCGGACAGGGTATGTTTCAGGCAGCTAAAGACAAAGGAGTTTATGCAATAGGTGTAGATTCGAATCAGGATGACCTGTTTCCGGGTACTATACTTACTTCTATGTTAAAACTGGTTGATGTTGCTGTATATGATCTTGTTAAAAATGTTAAAGAAGATAAATTTGAAGGAAAAGTTTATGAATTCGGAGTAAAAGAAGGCGGTGTGGGTCTTACAGACTTTGAATTCACAAAAGATAAGATCGGTGAAGAAAATATAAAGAAACTTGATGAAATAAAAGAAAAAATAGCAAACGGGGAAATCGTGGTAAGTCCCACTGTTTCCAAGTAATTCATATCATTCTGCATTAAAATAAATAAAACCTTTGGAAATTCAGTTATCTGAATAATCCAAAGGTTTTTTATATTTACTTTCTCAAAATAATTTTTTAAAAAAACTTTCTGTGATATTTTATTATCACAGAAAGTATCTTTTTACTTTTTAATTCATAAAAATAAATGTACATAACGCTTTACAATATATTTTATCCCCTTATTTAAAATGCTGCTTTTAAATTCAGCCCGATTTGATAGTCTTCTTCATTATCCCCTGCGGTTTTATATTTTCCTGTGAGGAAAACACCGTATCTATCCTGAAATTCTACTCCAATTTCTCCGTTAGTAGTAAATTTCCCTTTGTCATCACCTGATTTTCCAAGCTCGAATTTATTTTGTGAAATATTGCTTAGTGCTGCTTTTTCAGCTCTGTTTGTATCTCCAAGCTCGTATTCATAACCTACCCCTATATTCATTTTGGCTTTCCAGTCTTTAGATCCTCCAAAATGTTTTACTGTTCTTAATTCTACTCCAGCTTTTGGCTTTATGCTGTAATAGTAATTCTGATCAACGCTTATTTTCTCCGGCGCTCCGTTCTCAGAAATATCTGTATGATAGCCGTATTCCAGCTTTAGACCTGCATATGGCACAATTTTAGTGTTTTTCCCTGTTTCAAAATCTTTAGACACTTCATTTAAAAGTGACACTCCATATGTGTTATAACTGCCGTTCATTTTTGAACTATCTGTATTCTCCCATTCTATTTCCCTGTCTGTACTGTTAAATCCTACTCTTCCTAAAAAGTCTGTTTTCAGTCCCCAGCCGTCTGCTTTATACTTATTATGTAATCCCAGCTGGATTGTATTAGCCTCATCTTCATTATTCGTACCGTCAAACTCAAAATCCGTTCTCAGGTAACCCAGTGAATAACCAAATGTATGTCTGTAAGTACGCTCTACTTCACGCAGTGCTATTACTCCAACACTGCTGTAATCATATGGAAGTACACCGTCTCTGTTTTCTTTCGTCTTTCCTTTTCCTGCTATTACATTTATTTTTACATTTTCTTTTGTATTATTTTCTGAACTTTGAAGAACATTCATTGAGTCTGCAAAAATATCAGATACATCTTCCATTCTTCTCGTAGTATTAGAATACATCTCTCCTGTAAGATCCCCCATAGTTCTTCCGAGAGTATTACTGTTTGTTATCAGATCCAGTTTATCATATAATTCCAGTGCTTCACCAGTCTGCCCGCCTAATATTCCTTCGATCACATAATTTTCATCCAGTATTCCTGCAATTTCATTATAATGACTTCCCTTTGTAAAATCCTGATATGGTATTTTTTCCATCCATATATCAGCATTCCCGTTTTCGTTTATTGAAGGAATCGCTTTAAATGTCACAGAATGACTGTCTACTGTTATTGATTTCACAGAATCAATATCTTTGGCCATAAATACGTTCTCAAATTTATACGCAAGTGCATTTGTACCCTGTGTAAACAAGGTATCGATCATTGCCGGACTAGAAAAATCAAAGCTGTCAGCTGTAAAATGAACTGAATTCGATGCAAGAAACTGTGCTTTTATGTCTTCTGACATATATTGATCCATTATTATCTCATTCATTTCCGGCTTTCTTATTGTATCTGGATCTACCTGTATTGTAAGATTCACACCATTCAGCTCGAACTTGCCGTCTACTTTTATTACTCCTGCATTTATTATAGAAGGCGGAGTTACTGATGAACCATTTCCTACTTCTACATTGTTAGACCCTGAACCAAGATTTATTATTCCCTTATTTAACAGTTCGGCACCATTTGTAAACATTATTCCTGTGCTGTTGTTACCATTTAAGTTTATCGTTCCGTTATTCTGAATTCTTGTTCCTTCACTCCCGCTTATTCCTACTGAGTCATTTCCATTCATAGTTATAATGTTGTTATTTACTATAGTTGACTGTGAAGTCCCTACTATTCCCTGTGAAAAATCACCATTCATAGTTATTTCACCGTTGTTTTCTATTGCTGCCTTACTTCCCCACAAACCTATTGCATATTCCCCGTCTGAGCTTATTTTTCCGCTGTTTGTAAGTTTATTATTTTCTACATATATTCCGGTTCCATTGCTTCCTGTTTTTATATTGCTGGCATTATTTACTTCAGCCCCTTTTCCGTATATCCCTACAGAATACTTATTTTTCTCTGAATCTTCTTTATCTATTATTTCAGAATCTCCCAAAGTTATATTTCCTGTGTTTGTTATACTTCCTCTGTCACTGTAAATCCCAATATTTCCTGTTCCTAGACCAGTAATATCTGCTCTGTTGCTTATACTCCCGCTTTCAGTCATATAATATCCAATACTATTTGCCCCTTTCATTTCCAGTAAAGAAGCATTATTAACTACATTCCCAGCATTATGTCCAAAAAGGAAAATACTGTTATTTCCTATTGCAGCATTTTGATTATTTTCAAGGGTTGAACCGCTTTCCAGTACATATACCTTGCTGTTATCCCCTTGCTCCATAGTTGTTCCTGTATTTACTATTTTTGTATTATTTTGGGCATATATTCCTGTTTCCCTGCTTTCTATCTTTCCGCCTGTGAGATTAATCTCCCCTCCTGACGAATAGATTCCCAGCCCTCCGGCCTCTGATACTATACTTCCCGAAGAATGATTTATTATCCCGCCGTTGTTATAAATTCCCAGAGAATTTGCTCCTGACAATATATTCCCGGTATTGTTTACTGTATGATTGTTATTATAAATTCCTGCACTTGATATAGTAGTATTATCTGTACTTTCTGTTTTAATTGTTCCGCTGTTATTAAATACCTGAGCAGCCCCGCTCTCAAGGTAAACACCTATTGTATTTTTCCCGGCCAGCTCTATTTCACCTTTATTTTCAACAATTGACGAGCTGCTGCTGCTTAAATACATTCCTGTTACATTTTCCCCGTCAGCAGATATCGACCCTGAATTTTCAGTTAATGCTGTATCTTTTGCTGACATTGCTATTGAATTACTTCCTGTTTCTATGGTTCCGTTATTTATTATATATTCGCTTCCTTCTCCGCTTACTCCTAATGAATTATTTCCCAGAGTTATATTTCCCTCATTAAGTAATCTTGCACCGTTTACAGCATACATTCCTGCGGAACCATCTCCGAATTCCATATCCCCGTAATTTATTCCTTCATAATTTACAGTATTATTATAAATTCCGTCTACATAAATTCCCACAGTTTTTTCACCGCTTGAAATCAAAGAAGATGTATTGTCCAAAACTACAGAAGAATTCTTCCCGTAAAATAACGTGCTGTTTCCGCTTACTACAGCTGTACCACTGTAATTTACTTTATTATTCTCTACATACATTACAGAATAGCTTGAATCACTATCTCCGTTTATTACAAAATTTTGATTGAATGATCCATCTGTATTCACATAAAAAAGTATATTCTTATTTCCCGAAATATTTACTATATTCGTACCGCTGGTATTTAAAGTACTTCCTGAATCAAGATATATTCCCACCGAATTATTTTTATTCAAATTCAAAGTCAATCCTGACAGATTAAGATCACTTTCTTTAGCATAAATACCTATTCCCGATTCACCGGCAGCTATAGTTCCTCCGCCGTTTACAGTGACATTTTCTGCATAAACTCCTGTACTTTGCTCTGAAAGACTCATATCTACAGTACCATTTGATAAATCAAGATTTCCTGTTCCTCTTAATGCTCCTGTCTTATTGTTATTTACATAAATACCTGTTGCCTTTTCAGAATCAGCTGCTTTTATTATACCGTTGTTTGTTACATTTACACTTCCATCTCCGTAAGATATCTCAGGTTTGGCAGGATTCTGATAAGAAACAGCATATATTCCCACTCCGTTATCTGATATTCCTATATTTCCGTTGTTCACTGCAATTGTACCATTCTCTCCGAATAAGCCTGCCGAATTATTTCCTGTCATATTTATTTCTGAATGATTATTTATCAAACCATTTTCTGTATATACTCCCAGTGAATTATCCCCTGAAAGTTCTATATTTCCATAATTATTCATTACTACATATGTTCCCTCTCCCGGAGTTCCTCTGTAAGAATCCTTACCTGCAAGAGCTATCTGGCTGTCCTTTGTTCCATTTATTGTCACACCAGCATTTACAGTTACTCCTGTAGCTGCTTTTTCAGTATTGACATATAAATTATCGGTATCATCAAGATTAATTGTTCCTGCGGTATCTAATACAAGTATCCCTTTATTAAGGAATGAATTCCCCATATTCCCGTTTACACTTTTAAACAAAGTTTCACCTGTATCAAGCAGCTGAAGGTCACTCAGCTTTAATGTCCCATAATTATTTAATACAAATAGTCTGGATGTATCCAGCACATTTACATCTAAATGATTCAACCCCTGAAAATTATCTCTCAGATAGTTATAAACAGAGTTTTGCTGTGTATCTGCAGAATTACCGTCATATATGAATCCTATACTGCCATTTTCAAGATTAAGGGTCTGATTTCCACCGTTCAAAGAAACTTTTATTCCTGCATTTCCTTTTACATAGGCAAAAACAGAGTTATTTTTTACATTATATGTAATATTCCCGTCTAAATTTATCGTTCCACCGTCTCCTACGATCAAAGTTCCGTTATTTCCTGCTTCCAGTAATGCATCTCCAGTTATATTTATATTTCCGTCTTTATTATAAAGCACTGCACTGTTCTCACCCAAAGCCTTGTATGTACCGCCGTTTTTAAAATCAACATCTGATTCCTTATTGTATAAAACAGCTGAATTATTACCATGTGTTATTATAGAAAGAGAATTATATATCCCGTCTATGTCATTATCCAGTATAGATTTTGATGAATACTCAACAGCACCCACTGTTCCTTTGGCTGCTGAATTATATATTCCGTGTGAAGACTCACCGTAAGTATTTATATTTCCACCCTGATGTACTATACCGCCAAGATTATATAAAGCTATTGTCCCATTAACTTCCTTATTTGCCGTCCCTATATTTATATCAGGCTTTACCTGTAAAATAGGAACATTGGCAAATGAAGTGTTTACTATACGTCCTTTATTATATACAACAATATTATTTTGTCCTTTATCTGCATCAATAGAATTTACAATACTGTTGTCAACTACCAGACGGGAAGTTGTTCCCATTACTCCTGTATTCATATTATATGAATTACTTATGGCATTTAATATTAAAGTACTCTTCTTAGCATAGTCACCAAATTTTATTTCAAAATCTGTCAATTTTGTGCTTGTTTCATTTGAATTAGGTGTAAAATAAAAACCTGTTGAATATTCTACATAATCAGGATCATTTCCTGCTTTATTACCTGAATAACTATTTTTTTCCGTTCCTATATTCACCTTAAATACTGAATCTTTAGCTTTAAAATTTAAGGTATTATAATAATAAACTCCTACACTATTATCTCCATGAATATTTACCGGCTTTTCCAGCAATATTTTTGAATTTTCCATACTAAGTCCCGGAGTAGATCCGCTTAAATATGAATAGGCTATTTTGACTCCTATACTGTTAAAGCCATACATATCTACGTTTCCTCTGTTATAGGCAATCTGATGTTTATTCAGATTTACTCCTCCCATAAGAAAAGCAGCAGACTCCGGAGCTCTGAATTCCATTTTACCATCATTTCCAATTATATACTTCTCTCCTTTGGTTCCCTTAGCTACGCCGCTGCTCTGAAAAGCCAGTCCAATATGCTTTTTAGAGCTGGAATCAGTATAATTTCCAATTATTGTCCCGTCATTTACAAGAAGATAATCATTTACCGTTGTTCCCTGGTTCTTAGTCATACCCAAAACCCCTATTGCTGCTGAATCACCGTATATATTGACTGTCCCGCTGTTTCTCATAATTGAAAACGGAACGCTTGACTGTGCACCGGGATATTGATTTTTTCCTCCGTAAGCATAGTCCGGATCTGCATTTATAGCTGAACGGTTCCCGCTGGAAATCACCAGCTGTGTTAATAATATGTTATAAAAACTCGCATTGCTTGTATTTGAAGAATTAAATTCTACATTTACATTTTCTCCTATTCTTGTACTTGGAGATGATGTGGAATACATCATCGGTCCCACGCCTATATAAGAATTAGAATCTGATACCGGGATAACCGACGGCTGGTTCAGTGAAGAATTTGCTATTCCTGTGGGGTCTATGCTCCCTACTGCATTTTCATAGCTGAATGATGTAGCTATATTGCTTGAACTTGTTCTATGCATGTCGTACGTGAAGTCTCCGCTTTCCAAATTATAATTTGAAAATATTCCTTTTCCTGAATCATAGTAAGTCTGGTCAGTAGAACCCATAGATGAAATGATCGAACTTGTTGAAACTGCTAAGGTAGGGATATCTATGTCTATTTCTTTAAATTCCGGCAATATCATGTCAGGAACTATCACGTTATTATTATAAGTGATATTCGGAGCTGCTGCACTATTTTTCTCTACATTTATTAAAGGTGTATTTACCGAGACTGCTCCAAGATTTATGTCCGGCTTCCCAAAAATAATATTTGGCATCTTTATGCTAACATCAATACTATTCGCTGTTGCCAAGTCTGGGATTGTTCCCGAAGATTTAGTGCCTTTTCTGTCAGTCATATTATAAAATCCTGAAAAAAATACCTGCCATTCCAGATATTCTGGTTTTATGATGTAATCATTCTGCAGGTATAAATCTTTCAATTCTTTATTTCGTTGATTGAGTATTCTCTCTAAAACTTTATAATCTTTGTCATTGGATATATTTTTATCCATATTCTTACTCATTTTTCTGTACAAACTTCTATATCTTCCGGTTAATTCGCTGCTATTGCTGTTTGCTGCTACTCCAACTACGGAATTCAGTGTTAAAAACATTAACAATCTTTGATTTTTCGTCATTTTTCTTATATTACTCCTTATTATTTTATGTTACCCTATAAACAACATTTTTTTCTATTATTTATTTTAAACTATTTTTTTTTTTAATATCAATTCTTTTAATCATAAATAAATATTCTTTATTTTTGTTAAGATCAAAATTTTATTTTTTGAAAAAAAAGTGGAATATAATACCAAACAAGAGATAAATAAATATGTCATTCAAATTTTTCATATGTTTTAATAACACATGTTTTTTTATTTCTCATATAAAATTTTTTTTATACAACATCGTTTACCGAACGTTCACTCTATGATATTGTATTACAAATATAATTTTAATTATAAAAATATCATTATATTATTTCATTTTAAATAAATAAGCTGTACCAAAAACAAAAATAGTTTTGATACAGCTTTATTTATTTTTTTAAAATGCCACTTTCAGATTCAATCCTACCTGATAGTCCTCTTCCTTGTTGCTCCCTGCTGTTTTATACTGTCCTGTCAGGAAAACTCCGTATCTGTCCTGAAATTCCACTCCTACTCCTCCGTTTGTAGT
>NZ_JAMZGM010000098.1 GCF_024158605.1 Sebaldella sp. S0638
AATGGGTTTATTACTCCTTACCAGGCTAGATTCAATTTCTTTGGATCCTAATGTTCCCATTTTGCTTGACCATTACACTCTTTCTAATGATATTTTAGAAAATTTAAAGTCTTTTTTTGATCGTTCTTATGAAATAGAATTAAATAATCTAAATAATTTTTGTGTTGAGTATAAAAAACTAACTTCTAAAATCAATTCATATATAGAGAACATCCAAAAAAAAGAATTTAATTTTACTGCTCATTCTGACCTTAAGGTTTCCTTTAATAACCTGAAAAATTTAATAGAATTAAATAATGAAAAATTGGAAAAAAAATTGAACAATCCATCTCAAAAAGTTGAAATTGAAAATATCAGACCTTTATTACAAAATATTAATAATATTCTTTATGATTATAATGAAAGAATTGATTCTAACAATAAAATTGTCAATAACAGACAGCAAGAATTCGACTCTTGTAAAGACCTATTTTGGAAATATACTATATTAAATTTAAAAGATAAAATAAAAAACTACCTAAAAAAGAGTAATGGACTCAATAAGGCTTCCACTAATATAAATTCCATTATTTTAGAAACAAAAAAAGAAATAGATAAATTAGATTCTGAAATCAAAACTTTAGAAGCCTCAACAACTAATATTACACCTACTATTCAATTTATCAATAAAACACTTAAAAGTTTTGATTTTAAGGGATTTTATATTAAAGAAAACTCTAAAGGAACATATAAACTAGTAAGAGATGACGAAACTCCTGTCAAGGATTCTCTTAGTGAAGGAGAATATAATTTTATAACTTTTTTATATTTCTATTATTTAGTTTATGGTAGCCATGAAAAAACAGGTCTTACCTCTAGTAAAATTATTGTCATTGATGATCCAGTTTCTAGTTTAGACAATCATGTATTATTTATTGTTAGTAATCTTGTTAAAAAGATAAGAGACGACTGTCGAGAAAATAAAAATGGTATAATCCAACTATTTATTTTTACACATAATACTTATTTTCACAAAGAAATAAATTTTCTAGGTAGCAGAGATCACTACGGAAAAGATGAAGTCTTTTTTGGGATACTAAATAAAAAAGATAATCAAACAATTTTGACATCATATAAGACAAACCCCATAAATTCTTCATATCAACTAATGTGGAAAGAATTAAATAGTGCCAATGTTTCACACACTACCTGTTATAATACTATGCGGCGAATTTTAGAATATTACTTTAATATTATTGGAGCAAATAATTATGAAAAATTAATAAATAAATTTGAGGGCAATGATAAATATGTATGTCGAACATTAATTTCTATTATTAACGACAATTCTCATGATATTACTGATGATTTCCATTGTGATATAAATATAGATAATATCGAAAATCATAAAAAAATTTTTAAGCTTATTTTCGAAAAATTAGGGCATAGTCAACATTATGACATGATGAGTCAAATAGAATAGTAAATAAAAAAACGTTAAAAAATAAAGAATTTAGCTTATATTTTTAAAAGTTAATTCTTTATTTTTTTTAACGAAATTCTAACCAAAAACAACGTCCGATAATGTTGCTTATGTTCTTAAATAAAAATCCCTTTTCTATAAAATATATAGAAAAGGGATACACTTACTATCTGTTTTAAATTTCCTTAATGATTTTATTTTGTTAAACTATCTGTCACTTTTTTAACTTTACTATAGCAGAAAAAAAATATCCCGAACAAATTTATCTAGTTTATGATGACACCATTTATTCTTCGTTCTTTATCAAGATTTCCTATCTCCAACGCCCCTTTACAGTTTCCATTATAAATATCTTCATATACTTTTTCACTTGTTATACGCCCTATTTCTCTCCCCTTATAATATATCCATAATTCGTCTTTTATTACTTGGTCAGTTGCTAATATAAAAGTCATACTACTATTTTCTAATTTTAAACTTATAGGATTTACATAATTTGTGTGGTTCGGTATATATGGTTTCACTTTTTTTAGCTCTTTTATTATTAAGTTAGAGTTATTTAATTTACAATTTCCTGTCATTACTGATTTATCAGAACTTGTATTTATAATTTTCAAAAATTCTTTCCTATTATTTGTTGTTTTTATTCCAATAATTAGAAAAATAATTGGAACAATAGTTAACAATAAAATTCCTGAAATAATAAATTTATATAAAGTTGCATTTTTTCTTAGCGATACCATAATACAAGTCACTATTATCAATATAAATACCACATATAATAATTCTAACATGTCATTTCCTACTTTCATTGTACAATTTTTGAATTGCTTTTATGGCTTCATCTGATTTCATCAATGTTTGAATAGTATTTCTCGCTTTGATCTTAAACATAGCATGATGTAAATATAAAAGATCATTTGTTGGTTGCTTTCCTGGATTAGGCATAGCTATTATGGACTCCATATCATACACAGATGTTTTACCAAATTCTATTGTTACTACTCCTGGAGAAACTCCTACCCCGATGGAAGCTGATTCAATTAACCCTGCCTTTGCTATAATCAGCTCTCCCGTTTTCAAATTTACAGGAACTAATATTCCTGTCCCTGCTCCAATTTTTGTTCCTGGAAGTCCAGCACTAGCTGTGATTAAAAAATATGTTCCTCTAAATTCATCAGGGGTATTTACATACGGTGCAAAAAACTTATTAATACCAATACTTGCTCCTGAATCAGTCTTTAATCCTATATTTCCCGAGGCTTCACCAATTATATAAGCTTTTCCTGTGTTTGGATTAAAAATATACCCTAGCCCCAATTCACCAGATAGTTTAAAAAATCCTCCACCTTCCAAACCAATTGAATTCACATATGTTTGATCTCCAACATGAATTCCAAAATCAACATTATTATAATCTTTCCCGTCTCCTGTTAAACTTAATGAAGTATTGCTATCTCCTAGTTTTCCAGTAAAATAATTATTTGAATGTCCTGCTAAAGTTTCTGTTCCTGAGCCTTTATCTTTTTCATTTGCATAATTTATTCCATGGCTTAATTCTTCCGCTAATATTCCTGCAAGTATGTCTTTATTTCCTATTCCTTCTGCTTCTGTATTCACTAATATTACTATTTTCCCATTTGAATCTATATAGGCTTGCCCTCCTCTGCCTTCAAGATTTTCATAGTTTGATGAATCTGTATAAATTACTTCTACTTCATAACCTTCTTTTGCTCCTATTTTCTCTATTGCTTCTGCCATTTCTTCCTGTGATTTTGCATTTTTAAAGTCTTCCACCAATCCTTCATTTCTCCATTTTTCTGCTTGTCTTTCCTCTCCTAATACTCCTATAGGGTTTCTTTTGTCATCTTCCTGCTTATTTATTACTGTATCTATTACACGACCTACTGCCGCTACTTCTTCTCCTGCCAACTGTATATTTTCTTTAAAATCTTTCCTTCCCTGTTCTGTTGCCAATACCAGTACTCCACTCTCTACAAATGTATTGTAATGACCACTGTCTTTATCTTTTGTCGTTTCCTGCATATTATTCAGGTCTTTATTTATTTCATCTCCTGATGATTTTCCTATTTCTACATTTCCTACTACTGTATTGTGAGTTATTCCCTCTTTTTCTTTATTTTGATACTCTACTCCTATACCGCCATTACTTATAGTTCCACCTGCTACATTATAATTATCTTTATTATTTATATCTTTTCCAATATATTCATCTATTTTTATTTTACTATTTGTATTCTCTTCTGTTCCTATTACTGCTCCCTCATTTGTTACTTTTCCTATTGATAAATCAGAACCTTCTCCTATTATAAATCCACTTGGTGTATCAACATAGCTTCTATCTCCTGTTGTTTGATTTCCTCCTACAGTCCAAGAACTTATTCCGTCATGCTCTATTCCTTTTCCGCCATTCGGGGTTCCTATTATTTGTGTATTTGTTCCTGCCGAATAATTTGAACTCGATCCGTCAGTCTTACTTGTATTCTGTTTGCTTTTTATATCTAATTCTGCTATATTTCCTGTTACTTTTCCGCCATATTGCTCAAATCCGTCTATTGTCATTTTTCCTACATTATTATAGGTTTCATTTACTCCAACAAAAATTCCATTCTGATAACTTGTTCCTTCCTGTGTATAGTTGGAATTTCCTCCTGCTACACTTAAATTTACTGAGTTTAATCCACCTGAGCCCATTCCACCTGATACTGTGGTATTGCTTGAAGATGAACTATAATAATTATTTAATTCCACTGCTTTCTTCTCCATCTCTTTTACATTGTTATAAATAAATGTATCTCCATAAGACTGTGTTCCTTCATATGTTATTTTATCTGTATTATTGTACGTTATACTTGAATTCTCATCAAGTCCGCTTATTACTGTAACTACCCCTGTTTCATAATAAGTGTGGCTCTTACTTTCACTTTGAGAAGCTGTTAAACCTACATTTGCTGATACATAAAAATTATTATTAGCCCCCCTTTGATTTCCTGCAAGACCATTTATTGTCCCTACTGCTGAGTTTATTACTGCTACTCCTCCATTTACCAGTCCTGCTGTTCCGTTTCCTTTGCTCGCTGCCTCTACTCCATTATACATCTGATCTATTCTGTTTAATAATGGTGAACTTATTGAAGCACTTACACCTACATAACTTTCTTTATGTTCTGTCTGCTCGTCATATGTATTTTTTGTAGCTCCATAATATACTTCCTTACTATTTACCACAATAGCCCCATGTTGAAAGTTTGTTGCTGATAAACTGAATTTATCTCCGTCTACTATTGTTCCATGTCCAAGACTTACATTTGACATTGCCTGTGTCTTCTGATTTATATTTATTGTATCTTCTGTTCTCTGTATTCCTGCTCCTGCCGATATTCCTCCGCTGCTTACATCAAAGTTTGATACAAATCCTGTTTTCTTTTCCTGATGATAATAAGAGCTGTTTAATTCTCTTGATGTCGATGTTACATTTCCTCCAAGATAAGAATCATCTCCTGTTACAAAGGTACTTCCTATTATATTTATATCTCCCTTTGTTACCGTGCTTCCTCCTACAAAGAGCTGGGCTTCCACATTCTGCTCTTCATATGATTTTGTATGCTGTTCTCTGCTACTGAAAGTACTTTTGTCTGTTCCTTTTGATTCGCTGTAAATATCATCTACCTTAGATTCTATATTTATTTTCTCTACATTTAGTAAGGCATTTTCTGATACTACTACTGTTGAGCCTTCTATGTTAAGATTCTTTCCTGATACATATAAGTTATCTGCTGACACTACTCCGCCTACATTTTGATTGCTTCTGTATACTGCATAGTTATCACTGCCTGAACCAGAATTATCTTCTCCGCTTAATGTTAAAGCTCCTATTGTTACATTTTCTTTTACATCTAATATTACTGTTTTTCCTCCAAGGATTCCTGCCTTTGAATCATAATTATCAGCTTCTATATATGTTGTTACTCCTGAGCTTATTTCTCCTATACTCAAAAGATTTTCATGTTGTGTATTATTATTACTGTTTCCATAACTGTTTGCTGTAACCTTACTTGAATTGTTTATTACATCTCCATTTTTGGCTGATAGCGCCACTGATTCAATTCCTCTTATTACTCCGCCTATATTCTCTATATTTCCTTCTGTCGCTGTTATTGATACCTGATTCCCTCTTATTTCCGATAATTGATTTGTATCTGTTACATTATATACTCTTCCTGCATTTATGTATGTTACTCCGCCATTTCCTATTAACTGCCCGTTATTTCTTAATTCATCTGCTGTTATAGCTGTTAATTCCAGTCCGCCTACTCTGTCTCTTCCGTCTGTTTCTATTGTTGCTAAAGTTGCCTGACTTAAATATACTTTTGGCACCAGTACCTTTTCTCCATTTACTACTTCATACTCATACCAGATTATATCACTCTTAAGGGCTTTTACCTGATCTGAGGTTAAGGCTACTCCTAATGATAACTGCAGGTCTTTTTGAAGTTCCACCGAGTTATCAAGCATGGCTTTCATCAATTCCTTATCACTTAGACCATTTATAAATCTTGTTCCTAATTTATCTGATATTGCTCTTGTTACCAATAGATATTCATAATATGAATCTCCAAGTCTTCTTGCTCTGTTCCAGTCATTGTTTTCATCATATCCTATTCTTGATAGATAATAGTCACTTCCATAAAATTCGCCAAGATTTATATACTGGCTTCTTGTTTCCAGTAAATATTTAGAGTTTGAATCTTTTGATGTACTAAAAAGACTGCTCTGCGCTGATAAAGGGTCTATAGGCAATACTCCTGTTGCTATTATGTCTCCTATTGGTGTCATATTCTTAACGACATTTATTATTCCAGAAGTTCCACCAGTCTGACCTGTATTTACTGTCTTACCCGCCACAAAACCTCCTGAGGTTGTACTTCCTGTTATAAGCTGTTTATCTCTTTGTATTTCTGATGTCAGTTCAAGGTTTCCTGTATTTATGATCAGATTTCTTGCTTCAATTACACTTGCCTGTCCTGTTACATAAGCCTGATCTCCGTTCTCTATTCCTCTCCAGTATTTCACATGGTATTTCCTATCGCTTCCGCTTCCGTAATGTTCCTGCTTATAGTATTCTACTCCATCTTTTAACTGAACTAAATTTCCTAATGTTGTATTATTTCTTATTGTTGTCGCTGTTAATTCTGCTGTATTTCCTGCTGATATTTTTCCGTCTTTATTATTTAGTTCATTAGCTGTTACTATTATGTTATTTCCTGCTGATATATTCGCATATGTTGTTACTGCATTACTTCTTATTTTTCCTTTCAGTGCTACTCCCGGGAACTGTGTTGAACTTGTTCTTATATATGTACTCTCGTCCATTGGATACCTGTCAAAATATCCTTCTACCGATCCCTGAGTAAAGTGCTTATAGTCTATTGCTGTTGGATTTAAACCCCATAAATCTTCTAAAAAGATATTCGCAAGTAAAAACTGATACTCTGCTCTGTCTAAAACTGCAAGTAATCCTGTTCTATACAAACCTTCCAGTTTATTTGACTTATTCTCTCCGTATTCTTCATTTTTCCATTTAGTCATTACTTCTGCCTGTGTCAGTATCTGACCATCCCATGTTTCATAATAGATTTCGTAGTCCCAGAGTCTGTCTACACTCCCTATATTATCTATCTTAGTTACTGTCATATTTATATCACCAGAACTTTGAATTGTTCCTGTCTGATTTAAAAGATAATTTCCTCTTAAGTTTATTACTCCTGTTGACAGTAGTTCTCCGCTTAAATTTTCCAGTGTATTAAAATTTATATCCAGTAAATTTCCGCCATATATTGCTTTAGTTGCATTATTTGTCAGTTTGTCTGTTGCTCTTAATACTGTCTGTTCTGAAAAGGCTATCAGATCATTATTTACTATATTATTTCCTGATATATTTCCGTTTCTTCCTGTTATCATACTGTTATTTGTTATATTTCCTGAACCCTCTATTACTATTGAACCCGAAGCCAGTTCTACATTGTTAGTTATGTCGTGACCTTTTAATTCTATATAGCCTTTTCCTGTTACCATATCATTGTGCCATATATCGTAAGCATTTATTTGCAAGTCATTTTCGCCGTGTAATGTTCCTCTTAAGTCTATATTTCCTGATGTTGTTAAGTATACTCCTGTCCCCTTTATATTTCCGCCGTTATTATTATATCCCGATATATTATACATCTCTATTATATTTGATTCTAAACTTCCTGTATTTGATAAATTACTTCCCGATAAGATTATCTTTTGATTAGAACCTATATATCCTGTATTGTTAAGTACTGTATTTCCTGCATTTATTACTTCTTCCGCTATTATTGTTCCACTGTTTGTTAAGGCTCCTGTTAGTAAGTCTACGTTTGTTCCGCTTAACTGACCCTGATTTAATATATTAGAACCTTTTAATTTTCCTGTATTTATAACTGTTACTTTATTTGTATTATGAATATTTGTATTTTCTACATCTAAGGCTGTTGTTATTATCTCCCCCTGATTATAGAAAGTTACTCCTCTTGTCAAAAGACTGCCTACTGCTTTTAAACTTCCATAATTTAATAAATCTCTTGTATTTAAGGTTCCGCCGACATTTAATAAATTATGATTATTAAGATTTCCAAGTATCAGAAAACCACCATTGGTATTTAATACCCCATGGTTTACTACATTTCCGTTTGTTGCTATTCCTTCTCCTGTATTTAATACTCCTGTATTTGTTAGATTCTTTGTTGTAAGTTCCTTATTTGTTACAAGTTCATTCTGATTATCTAAATCCAGTACTGATATACTGCCTTCTCCTACTATTTTTCCTGTATTAATTACTGTTTTAGCTGTTAGCTCTCCTGTACTCTGAACACTTCCGATGTTTGTTAAGTCCTGTAGGATTATTTTGTTTTTTCCATATAAGGTGCCTTCATTTAATATTGAACCGCTTATATGAAGTATATTATCTGTTAAGATTCTTCCTTTATTTGTTGTACTTAAACCTATTGTTATATTTCCTTCACTCTGAATATCTGAACTGTTAAAAAGTGAGCCTGATATATTTATTAGGTCTTTTCCATATACTATATTCGATGTACTCAGATTTCCTGATACTGTTAAGCCTTTTTCAGATATTAGTTTACCTGTATTTACTGTATCATTCCCTAGTGATATGTTTCCTTTGGAATATATATTTGTCTGATTATCAAGTTTTCCTGATATATTTATATTATCTGCTTGTGTTCCTGCTCCCATTAGTGTTGTTTTCTCTGCTGATATATTTAAATTACCATTTGTATATGTTGAACCTTCCTGAATAAATTCTTTTGCCTTTATATCTACTCCTGAATTTCCTTGCACTTGGTTTGTTTTTACTATTCCATCTGCACTGATAGATAAGACCTTATATCCGATTAAATCTGATTTTACACCCACGTCCCCTGAATTGACCACGACTTTAATTTGGTTGCCATATATTGAACCGTAGGCTGAGGCTGATAAAAGTATCTCATTATTATATATTCCCTTATTTGTATACTCTCTTGTATTCGGGTTATAGTCAAATTCTCCTGCTATTAAATCCAAGTCTCCATCTTTGGCACTTATTATTCCGTCTATGTTTATCTGTTTTGATAATAAGGCTAAATACTGTAGTCCTTCTGCATTTATTCCCTCACGACCAATATCAATACTACCCCCGCGAATATTAAAGGGCTGTATATCTCCATTTCCATCTAAATATACTTTTGAGGTTGTAAAAATTACCTTGTCAAAATTTATAAAGCCTGTGTTATTTAAATAAAATCCTCCATTTGCAGAAAATATTAAGTCTGTTTTTTTATCTGACATTACTTCTAACCAGTTTTCTATCTCTGCTCTGTCTGCTCCGTTTACTCTGTTTAAAATTAATCTTGCATACTGTTCCTTGCTTAAATTAGGATTACTCGGTATCATTCCGCCAAGATGACTTCTTCCTACTCCTGATCCGAAGTTGTTAAATACTGTGGGGTCTTTGGTTTTGAACTCTGAATAGTCGTTAACACTTATACCCTTTGAGTTTGGTGTATTTATATTTATTAAATTGGCTCCGTTTTGTGTTCTGTCCACGCTTGTATTCTGTCGTACATTTTTATCTACTTTTATATCTGCATAACCTATATTCGCCAATAAGTTTATTAACAGCCATACTTTCAATACTTTTTTTATTTTTCTCCCTTTCATAATTCCTCCCATTAATAAAAAAAGCAACCAATAAATGAGATACTTAGTAATTGTAATTAGTTTTCCTAATCTGTTACCTTATATTTCTTTATCCGTTACTTTTTAGCTTTTTTCATTATAATTATACATAAAATTATGGTTTCCTGTCAATTAATTTTACTCATCTACATTATAGTTTTTTCATGTGAATTTTTCGTGAAGATTTTTCAATTATTATTTTTTATTTAACTTATATTTTTTCTCTATATATTCCCATGCGTCCGGTAATTTTTGGATACCTAAATTTCCTAAAATAGCAACTACGCTTGGTAAGTCCTCATCTCTTTCTATTTCCATATTAGTTAATCTTTTTCCTTTTTCCATATATCTTTTTACCAACAATTCTTCAAAATCTTCTCTTAGTATAGATGTCTCTTTTTTTCCAAATGATTTTAACCCTGACCTTTCCCTTGCTACTCTCACTGTTCCAAATAATGCTCTTACTGCTCTTAAAGGAGGAAGACTATTTATTGCCTTCATATCTGTTTTTAACGGATTTCTCCCTTCTCTTTCATAAAATGTTTTTAATGCTTCTATTACTTCTTTTCTAGTATATTTTTTACTTCTTTCTGAAAGCTTAAATCCTGCTGCTATTTTGGCTTCCACTTTTCCATTAAAATACATTTCTATATCTTTATCTGTCGGAAGATCGTTTGACATTGTAAATTCTCGTGCTCTCGGCTCCCTACCTTCTCTTTTATAGAAATTTTGGATTTTCTCTATTATCTGCTCTCTGCTTAGCATTACACTAAATTGCTTTTCTTTATAGCCTAGTTCAGCATATAAATTACTTTTGTGACCATAAAACAAAACTACCTTACTCATATGGGGTAATCCGTTACTAGAAAGATATTCTTTTTTTAACGGTAATCTTCCATTTTTTTCTATAAATTCTTTTACCATTTTTTTTATTTCTATTTTTTGAATTTTTCTCATTTCTTCTTTTTTTGCTCTCATTTTCATTGCTAGTCCTGATTTTTCTATAGCTGCATTCCAGCTACCAAATCTTTTAATTACAGTTGAAGAATCACATACCGATTTATCAGAAGAAAATAACTTTATTGATATTTTGCCATTTTTTTTGTAAAAAGCTCTCATCTGATTCAGTAAATCATCATCACTAATCTTCTTCATGAAGAATACTGTAATGGTCAAGCAAAATGGGAACATTAGGATCCAAAGAAATTGAATCTAGCCTGGTAAGGAGTAATAAACCC
>NZ_JAMZGM010000099.1 GCF_024158605.1 Sebaldella sp. S0638
AATAGATAAATCAATATATGAAAAACAAATCTTTTATTATATCAGATTTAATTTACAGACTTTCTTGCACACTCCCGAATTTTCCCCCAGAACAAGTCTGCTGCCTTCTGTAAGTACATGGGCTGCATTGTTATAAAAAGCTCCGTTTTCAAGGTTTGCCCCTATGTAGGTAGAATCCACAGCAGCATTTACGCTGAAATTTCCATAATTAATATAAGTTCCCACAGGTACTGAAGAAATATAATTAAATAAGACATTATCTTTTCCGGTTACCGTCGAACCCGGAGTTATATGATAGCCTATTGCATTATTACCTGTTATATTTGTTACAAGGTTGTTTATGCCCGCGGTACTTTCGTTCAGATATATTCCTATACCCTTATCTCCGATACTTACTTCGCCTTCTGCTGTCACAGAACTGTTTTTAGCAAAGACTCCTATATTCGATTTTCCAGTACTTACATCAATTTTGGAATTTGAACCTAATGTTACAGTAGATATTTTATTTTCTGCATTATTTGCAAAAATCCCTACTCCGTTTCCTGTTCCTCCGACTTTAACTGTTCCGTCATTTATAATTTCAATTTCTTTATTTCCATATAGAGCTGACGATGCTGAAAGATTATTACTTGCATATATCCCTATTCCGTTACTGCCTGTATAAATTGAGCCTGTATTTTTTATCAGTGTACCATTAGACCCGTATAACCCTACTGCTTCATCGCCTGACATTGTTATATTCCCGTTATTTTCAATAACACCGTAATCTGCTATTATTCCTATTGATTTTGTTCCTCCCAGTGTTATATCTCCGTTATTTATAAGCTCTATTTCATTTCTGCCTGTAGTTCCCGAATAATTTTTCTGTGCTATTCCAGACTGGCTGGCATTATCCCCGCTGATTCCTACTCCATGATTAACTGTTACTTTTGAAGAGAAAAATTCAAGCCTTGTATATGGATCAGAAGAATCGTCAAGATCAGCATTCTGATCAATAGTCAGTTTTCCCTTCAAAATAGAATACGGCTTATATCCTGTACCTATTATATTTACTTTATTTCCAGGTACATATGAAGAAACTCCTGTATCTGTAACCGAGCTGAGATTAATCGGATTATCCGGGCTATCCAGTATAAACAGTCTTGCATCAGGGCTGTCCATATATAAATCCAGCTTCCCTGTTCCTGTAAATACGTTATTAATAAACGTCGTAATATCCTCAAGGTTTCCTCTCAGATAAAATGCTGTCCCGTCACTTCCTATTCTTGCCTCGGAACTTCCTGTGATATTAATATGTCCTGATGAAACCTTTGTAGTTTTATTTGCATATGTATATGTCAGTAATCCTCCGCTGCCTACACCCAGTTCAACATTTTCCATATTTACTGCTGCACCGTCTGTAAGAAACATATTTACTCCGCTGCCTTGAAGATCAATCTTCGAATCTTTTATACTTGCTGTACCTACAGCTGATGAAGAGTAAAATCCTACTGATTGTTTTCCTGTAAGTGTGATATCTCCCGAATCCATTACAAAATCCCCGAGATTATAAACTCCTAGTGAACCATCACCTGTAAGTTTTATATTCCCTTCATTATAACCGCTGGAATTCCCCAGTATTACCAGACCATTGGATTCATCTGATTCTATATTAATGTCTCCTGAATTTACCAGATATCCTCCGTTTACAGCCATTAAACCTGTTGTCTTTTTCAGATTTTCTCCTACATTTAGTGTTGCTTTATTTTCTATAAATGTACGCTTTGACCCTAAACCGTTTACATCATTTGCCAGTAATATAATATTATTTTCAGAAGAATTCACTGCATTTTCATTATCAACACTGAGATCCTTTTCCAACACCACGCCATATTTATCTGTTCTTATTAAAATACTGTCTTTGGCATCATTCCCAAATGTCAGGGTACTTAAATTCGAGTTATTAAAAGTTATTGTTTCCGGACTCAGATTCGAAAAATTTGAATTTCTCAAAATTCCTACAGTTTTTTCTCCGTTTACTTTTATATTTAAATTTCTGATATTTCCTATTATATCTGTACTGTCTGATACATTTAGCCCGTTATATGAGGCTACTGTGGAAGAGCCTGTTATTTGCTTTGATAAAGATATTCCTACGTTTTCTTTACCATTTACGTCTATAGTTCCTCCTGCCCCGTCAATAACAGTTTCCTTAAAGTAATTTTTCCCGTTCGCCACTTCGTCCCATATCTGAGGAACACGTGCTCCGTAATTTTTTTCACCGTTTACTTCAATATTTCCCAAACCAACATATATTGTTAATTCTTTTTGATTCTCAAATCTGTATTTGGCAAAATCTATTCCTATACTTTCATTACTGTTAATTACAATTTTACCTCTGTTTTCCAGACTAGATTCATAAAGCGGACGTTTTCCGCTTGAAGAACCGTCTCTTTCAATCATTGCTGTCATCCCGAAAAGGCTTGTCCCAGACTGTAGATTTATCGTCCCTTCATTAATTGCCTGTGCAGGAAGAGCCTGATAAAACTGGAATTCCACTCCCACTGTCATATGTCCGTCAGAACGACCATAAAGATTGATTATACTATCAGGATCAATTCTAAAAACTGTTGTCTGATTTAGAGCATGATACGCATGATTAACACTTACGAATCTTACAGTATTATTTGAAGCATTATTTACAAAAGCATTTGTAGTTTCGTTTCTGAAATCCCAGTTTCCTTCAAGAGTATATGAACCGGCTAATGCATTTAAAAATGCATGAAAATAACCTACATTTGAAGAGTATGCACCTATATTTACAGTCCCTGTATTTGTACTGCTGTCATTATGCCCGTACCAGTTAAAGCTTGCATCAGCTACTCTTAGTCCGTAACCTGTTCCTGTTATAGCTATTGTTGCTTTATCTCCATTCACTTATAAATCTGAGTTTCCAATAACTACATTATCCCTGTTGTTAAACCCTATTGTTTCATATTGGTTAAAACCTGTAGAAACTTTATCAAGCAGAGGCGGTGAAAATAATGTCGGAATTGAAACATCAGGATTATTAAAATTAAAATCCGCTATATCCTTTAATTCCACATTTGGCTCTGCTGGTATTTCTACATTGGAATGAATAGTAACTTCTTTAGGATTCTGAACCTTGTTTATATTAAGGTTGATATCCTTTACATTTATATTATTCACAGGAATGTTTATTCCCAGCTCTATTTCCTTTACTTCCTGCTGTGACTTATAAGGTTTGAAATTACTCTCTCCCTTTCTGTCTGTTTTAGCATAAAAACCACTGAAGAAAATCTGCCACTCCAGATATTCCGGCTTTATTATGTAATCACCTTGTAAGTATAAATCTTTTAGTTCTCTATTTTTTTGATTGAGTATTCGTTCAATAAATTTATATGACTTTTCATTAGCTTTTTCTGTTTGAAGGTTTTTTGTCATTTTATTGTATAATCTGTCATAATTAACATTTATGTTATCTGCTGCAGCTGCTGTCGCTCCTACTACATTCAGCCCTAAAAGAAGTAATAACTTTTCTTTATTCTTCATAATTATTCTCCATTTCAAAATAAAATCTTTATCAAATTATACTATTTTCATTACAAGATGTCAAACAACGATAAAGTTCATCTAAAACTATGGTTTCAAAGAATTTAACTATATCTGTAGAAAAAAGACGAAACAAAAATGCTCCGCCTTTCATAATTAAAATATATAAAATTAAAATACTGCTTTTAAAGTAACTCCTACTCTGTAATCATCCTGGTCATTATCACCGATTCCGTATTCACCGCTGACAAATATACCATATCTGTCTTCTACTTCCACTCCTACTGTTGCTCTTGTTCTAAATGTACCTTTTTCATCTTCCGGTTTTGATAACTTATGATAATTATCCTCTACTGAAACAAGTCTTGCTTTTTCTCTTTCATTCAAATCTGCAAGTTCATACTCATAAGCTACATCTAATGACCCTTTCAGCTGCCATCCCGAATTTGATCCAAGAAGTGCTGCTCCTTTTAGCTCCACTCCTGCTCTCGGTTTTGCACTCCATGCATCATTTCCTTCTACTTCCAGCGCTTCAAGTCCTTTTTCGCTAAAGTCCGGTCTTGTTACATACATTGCCCTGAATGCTCCATATGGTGTGATACTTGCTTTTTTACCTAATGCAATCTCTTTTCCAAGTATATTATCCGAAGTTATTGAATATGTTTCATAAGTTCCGTTCATTTCTGATCTTCCTGTCGGCGAAGGCCAGTCTATGTTTCTGTCTATATTATGAAAACCGACTCTTCCTGTAAGATTATTTATTACTTTCCAGTTGTCAGAAGTATACTTATTATGAACCCCCAGCTGAATCGTATCTACCCATTCCTCACTCTGATTTCCGTCCTTAAATTCGAATCCTGTGTGTAAATATCCCATTGAGTATCCAAATGTATGTTTATAAGTTCTTTCTACTTCTCTCAAAGCCAGAACTCCTGTTGTAGCATAGTCATATCCTGTGACTCCGTCTGTGTTCTCGGTGTTTCTTCCTCTTCCTGCTATTATATTTACTTTTACATTTTCTTTAGTATTATTCTTTGAACCCTGAAGAAGACTCAGTGAATTTTCAAAAGCCTTTGCTATATCATCTTCTCTTTGATTAATATTCGAATATACATTACCTGCAAGACTTCCCATTACGTGTCTGAAATCTCTTTCATTTTCCAGAATATCCAGCTTGTCAAATATCTTCCCGCCGTCTCCTGTGGCTCCATCATATTTCTCATCTAATGCTTTACCAAAATCATCAAACCATAATCCGTCAGTAAATTTATGATAATCAATTTTCTGCATATAAATGTCTATATTACCATTATCATTTACTTTTGGTGTTGCTTCCCATGTAAGTGACTTACTCACTACAGGTATTTTCCCTGTTGATGATGTCACAGAACCATTGCTTGTCAGGAATACATCCTCCATTTTATACACTTTTGCATTTGTCCCCTGAGAGAAATCTGAAAGTATGCTTACTGTATTGGTTATGTCCATACTTCCAGCAGATATACTCCCGCTGTTTAGTACAAATTCTACTCCCGGATCATCAGATTTTCTAAGTGTATCAAGGTTTGGCTTTATTGAAATTTCCATTCCCTCATTGCTGAAATGCCCGTTTACATTTATTATTCCGGCATTTATAAGCTCGGGTATTGCGTATCCCTCTTGAAGCTTTACTGCTGCCGCACCATTTGTATAGTTTATAGTTCCTTCATTAATTATTTTCCCCTCAGGTGCTATTATCCCAATTCCGCCGTTACCCGAAACATTTATCGTTCCTTTATTTTGAACAACAGTATTTAATGTACCGTATATACCTGTAGAATTTTCACCTGTTACTGTTATTACCGCATAGTTTACTATATTTCCTGCATTTTTTCCTGCGATCCCTATTACACCTTCACCGTATAATGTAATATCTCCATAGTTCTCAATTCCTGCTCCGCCGTCTGCGAATATCCCGATTGCTCCATTTTTTAGAATTAGATGCACTTCCGGCAGTTATTAACCCGTAGTTTTTCGCAGCTGTTGTGTTATCTTTTACATAAAGTCCCACAGCATCTCGACCTATATTAATATTCCCTCTGTTTACTACCTGTGAATTTTCCCCGTAAACACCTACTGAATATCTGCTGTTTGTATAATCTATTGTACCGCCGCTATACACAAGCTCTGAATTTCCTACAGTAATATTTCCTTTATTTTCTATACTTCCGCCGTTATTGTAGATTGCTATATTTCCTGTTGTTTCAGTTCCTGCTGTTATTGCTGATTCATTCTTGATATCTCCGCCGTTAACAGTATAAAATACTGCATTATTTGAACCAGTAATATTTATTGCCGCTGCACCGGAGCTTGTTACAGTTCCTGCATTATCTCCATAAACGTACACTGCATTGTCGCCTAATGTTGCCGATGCATTATTTGTAAGGCCCGAACCAGATTTTAATACAAATCCGAAACTTCCGCCGGCTATTGTTATGGATGAACTGTCATTTGCCACTTTGGCATTATCAGTTGCGTATACTGCTGCTGCTTCATTATTTCCTATTGTAATAATTGAGGTACTTCCTATATTTACATTTCCCCCGGCAGTATAAATTCCTGTTCCGCCGTTTCCTATTTCAAGTATTCCCTTTTCATTAACAGTTCCCTGATTATTGTATATTGCCAGTGAATTTTCACCTACAGATATTTTACTATTATTTGTAATAGTATTTCCTGCTGTATTACTGTATATCCCTATACTTGGATTGCTCGTATCAGAAGAAGCACCTATATTTATTATTCCCCCGTTTGCTATGCTTTTTACAGAACTCCCGGCTGCGTAAATTCCTATTGAATTCTCCCCTGCAAGGTCAATTTTTCCCGCTGTATTATTTACAACTGACGTTCCTGTAATATCTCCTTCGGAATAAATTCCTATTACAGAATTTTCAGTCCCGCTGATAAGCGCGTTATTATTTATATTTACAGAATCTGTACCAAAAATACCTGCTCCGTTGTTTCCTGCTGTTATTTCTCCGGATATATTGTTGGCTGTGCCGTTTTTATTGTATATTCCTATACCCTTACTTCCAAGTGTTATTTTACTTTCATTTTCGGCATTTGCTCCATCTGTATATATTCCTATTGAATTTTCCCCCGTTAATGTTAATTCCCCTTTATTTACAGCTTTTTGCCCTGTAGCAACAAGCCCTGTGACTTTTTCAGATGTTGAAGTAATCTTTGCATTAGCTCCAAATCCTATTTCGGCGTTATCTCCGTATATAAGAACAGAATCTTTACCAAGATTGCTTATTACTCCGTTATATGAAAAATTATTATTTTTTACATTAGCAAGTGTAAGCTTTAATCCCGGTTCTACATTTATCTGGATATTTTCAAGTCCTGTTGTTGTTGCATTTCCCCCTATTGCAAATACTGTATTATCATTCCCTTTTACATTAACAGTTCCTGCTGTTGCATTTAAAGCTGATGTTCCATTTAATACTACAGCTGTAGAATTCTCCCCTGCTAAATCTATTGTACCACCTGTAATATTCAGCTGACTGTCCTTAGCATAAATCCCGACTCCGTTAGAACCTGTTGTTATGTCTCCTGTAGTATTAACAGTTGATTCATTGGCATAAATCCCTGTTCCCTTATCCGTTGTCCCGCTCAAATCTATTATAGATCCGGCATTCAGGTTAACAACTCTGCTTGATTTCACAGGAGTGGCAGCTGTATCATTATTATCCGCATAAATTCCAAATACTTTTGTTCCTGTAACTGTAATTTTCCCGTTATGATCCAGTTTAAATGTCCTGTCTCCATAGTTACTGCTTACTATTGCTCCTGTTACAGGATCAGTTACATAACTTTGGAGAACTATTCCTGCTCCGTTAGTTCCTGCCTTTATTGTGCTTGCAGCTGACGTAGTTACTTCTGTTCCGTTCACTCCGTATATTCCATATGAATTTGTACCGTTTGTTTCTATATTTCCGTTATTCTGAATTATTCCATAATCAGCATAAATTCCTATCGATTCATTCCCTGCTAAATTTATTGTTCCATTATTCAGAAGTGTTACAGTGCTTTTCGGCAGATCTTTTGCATTTGCCTGAGCCATTGCTGTGATTCCGTTCCCGGAACCTGACATTACACTATTATTTACCATACTGCTGTTTGCTGTTTCTATTTTTGAATAATCAGAATTTGTATCATCAAGATTTACATCTTTATCAATATTCAAAAGTCCTTTGTGCAGTAATATAGTCTTATAATCACTTCCGTTTACTGTCATTGATGAAAAACCTGTTGTATTTATTCCTTCTACCGCACTTAGATTTAACGAAACATTCCCCAGTGTAAATAATCTCGAGCCTGATTCCATATTTAATTTAAGTCCGTTTATTGTTATTCCCGATGCTGTAAGAAGATTTTCTATGTCTGCAGCTGATGCTATGTTTGTGGAACTTATTCCGTTTCCTGATACATAAAATGCTGTCCCTCTGTCTGAAGCGCTTGTTCCGCCTTTAATCGTACCATCCATGTTTACTATTGAAATTTGTCCATTACCCGTAGTATAAAAACCTAAACTTTTATTTCCTGTAACAAATTTTGCCCCGTTTAAATTTAAAACACCATTCTGCCCGGCATTAAAGTTTATACCGCCGT
This sequence comes from Sebaldella sp. S0638, assembly GCF_024158605.1. Lineage (NCBI taxonomy): Bacteria > Fusobacteriati > Fusobacteriota > Fusobacteriia > Fusobacteriales > Leptotrichiaceae > Sebaldella > Sebaldella sp. S0638. Next base: position 8,206 of record NZ_JAMZGM010000099.1, read on the forward strand.
TATTTATATTTACATCACCGGAACTAATACTTACAGTACTTGAAGAACCGCCTGCATATATCCCCACAGAAGCTACTCCTGTAATATTTATATCTACATCTCCTCCGGTTATTGTTCCTCCCTGAGCTACCAGACCATATGAGTCTTCTCCTGTAACTTTTACATTTCCTGTATTTGTAAATGATCCTCCATTAGTAACAAGTGCTCCTCTTGATCCTGTCCCGCTTATTGATATTGTTCCGCTGTTCTCCCCTATTGAAGATGAACCGTCCAATACTGCTCCTGTACTATTGCTTCCGGCATTTGCGGTTATCGCACTTCTGTTTACCACTCTTCCTGAAGAAGCATACATACCTATATTATTGGTCCGCCTATAATATTAATAATCCCTGCTGTTCCTGAAGCATCATTACTCAGATAACCACCGGCACTTCTTAATCCAATCGAACCATTTCCTGATAAATTTATTGTACCGTTATTTTTTTGTTCATTGGCTATTTCAGAATATAATCCAAATGAACTGGCAGATTTTACATTTATAGTTCCTTTATTCAGTATTCCGCTTTCTATATTACTCTGTACCGCTATTCCGCCTGAGTCAGCTCCATTTATTGTAATTACACCGTTGATATCATTCAACATTGAAGAACCAGTCATTGTATTACTGTTCTTCGGAAGTGCTATTCCAAAATTCTTTGTTCCGTATAATATTATATTCCCATTGTTTAATGCTTTTAGCTTCCAACTGTGTCCTGCTGTACCATTTAATGCTATAGCTGTGGACTCTGAACCATTCATTCTTATAATACCTTTGTTTTCAAGGGCATTAAGTCCGTTAGCATCCTGTTCCGGAGTAAAAACCATTGCTACCTGTTTATTCCCCTGTCCTTCTATTGTTCCGCTGTTTATTATTGTCATATCAGGATCATCAGCACTGGCACTGCTGCTGGTACTCATGTCGTAGTTGCTTTGGACTTCAAGACCCGCTGTTTCATCGGCTGTAAGTGTGACTTTACCATTATTTGTGAATGTCATATCTTTATTTGAATCCATTGAAACTGCTCTTCTTTGACTCATATCTACTATCAGTTCTGAACTGGAACTTGATGAAAAAGAACCACCAGCATCAGTGTACTCTATTATTGCGTTATCTTTAGTAGGATTACTGGTTCCTGCCAGCCCGGCAGCTGAACTTATTCTGTAAGTTCCATTAATATTTACGTTTCCTCCTAAGAGGGTATCACCCGCCCCATTACCATAAGTTACAAGTGCCGGAATTACAATACTCACTGATGGTGCATTTACCGGATTGATTACCGGAGAATTCAGATCAAATGTTATCAGATTCAAATCAGGTGTATTTAACGAATCTAGTGTTATCTCTCCCTGCATAGAAGATACCGTTGGTTTTTCTGCACTTGTACTGATTTGTATATTAAATTCCGGTCTGCTTATTTCTCTTAACGGTATACTCATCCCCAGATCTATTACTTTTGGCTCTTGCGGCTTTTGATATGGTTTTGTTCCAGAAACACTTGAAACAAACTCACCGTTTTCATTATAATAACCGTCTGTTCCGGCTCTATATTTTGCATTCCCGTAAGTGTTATCGCCGTTACTTTTTTCTGAATAAAAACCTGTAGCAAATATCTGCCATTCCAAATATTCAGGCTTTACTATATAGTCTCCCTGAAGATACAAATCTTTCAGTTCCTTGTTTCTTTTTTTCAAAATACTCTCAAGCATTTTGTAATTACTGTCATTTGACTTTCCGCTGTTAAGATTGCTTATCATTTTGTTATACATGTTATCAGAATTCATATTTAGAATTTTACTCGGCTGACTGTTAGCATACACTGACAACATCGCATTTAGCGCAATTGAAAAGGCTATAATCTCTCTCCCTTTTTTCATTTTTCCTCCTTCATTTCCGTTTCTGTCCTACATTATCTTTTATGAAACTTGTTACTTTGGAAAATGCTCTTGCATTCTTTAAAGTTTTCATTTCTAAAAATAAAATAATCAATTTTCTTTTCAATTATTTGATATACATTTTTATATACAAAAAATACTCTTAGACAATTGATAATTAATTCTTATAATCATTTAGTAAGTGGACTGACAATTTATTATACTTTCATTTTATTATTAAGTCAATTATTTTTTTATAATTTTATAGTCTTTTTATGTATATTTTTAATATATTAAATAATTTTAAAATAAATATTCTTATAGCAAATATTTATTTTTCTTTTTGTGTTATTTGTTAGTAAAATATCTGTTTTAAGTGTAATTTTTTATTATTATTTTTTTTAACTCACATATTATTTCGCTTTTTTTATTTAAAATACTTTTGTCTAATATCACTATTTAAAATTTTCAACATACTAAACTATACTTTGTATAAGCCGTTCCTTACCTGTTTTTATTCCGAAGATTGTACTTATGTCAATAATGTGGACACATTTATCTTGTCTATTATGAAATTTTTTTCAAATATTCTTTAGGAGAT
>NZ_JAMZGM010000100.1 GCF_024158605.1 Sebaldella sp. S0638
ATAGTGCGGATTTTTCATGGGTTTAAACATATAATATTAAATAAGAAAGCATTGTTTGAAAAGTGCCGTAAATTATACTATAATATTTATAATAACAAAAACGGAGAAGAATATAATGGCTATAATTCAGTTAAAAAATGTATATAAACAATTTTCAGGTGAGTATATACTGAATAAAATATCATTTAGTATAGAAAACAGAGATAAAATAGGACTTGTGGGGCTGAACGGAGCCGGAAAGTCTACGCTTATAAGAATACTTCTTGGTATGGAGACACATGACCAGAATGAATATAACGAGTTCGGAGAGATAACGAAGCTTCCTGATCTGCGTATAGGATATTTATCACAGGAGTATAATTTTTCCGATGAGAAAAATACTGTATATGAAGAGATGCTCTCTATATTTCATGATGAAATGGAACTATGGAGAAAAATCCAGAAGACCAATATGAGACTTTCTGTGGCGGAACCTGATGAACTGGAAGGGATATTAGAGGAACTGGAAAAATTAAATGCAGAATACGAGGCTAAAGATGCCTATACTTTAGAGTATAAAATAAAGCAGATACTTACAGGGCTGGAACTGGGGACGGAATATTACGACAGAACACTGGAAAAATTAAGCGGTGGAGAAAGAGCAAGGGTTTCGCTTGCCAAGCTTCTGCTTCAGGAACCTGAACTTCTTATTCTCGATGAGCCTACGAACCATCTTGATCTGTATTCTATAGAATGGCTCGAAGACTTTTTGAAAAAATATAATAAGGCATTCCTGCTGGTATCTCATGACAGGTATTTTTTGGATAATGTATGTAATAAGATGTTTGAACTGGAAAACAAAAAATTATATAAGTATGACGGGAATTTCTCAGACTTTATAATTCAAAAGGAACTCATACTAAAGGGTGAGATGAAAAGGTATGAGAAAGAACAGGAAAAAATCAAGAAAACAGAAGAGTATATTGCCAGATATAAGGCTGGGATAAAGTCCAAGCAGGCAAGAGGAAGGCAGAAAATACTGGACAGACTTGAAAGAATGGATGATCCTGTTTTTAATCCGGGCAGAATGAAACTGAAATTTGAGATAACTTCAGCTACAGGAGATAATGTATTAAAGGTAAAAAATATAGAGAAAAGTTATAATGATAAAAAAGTATTAAATAACATAAATTTCGATCTTTATAAGGGTGACAGAGTAGGAATAATAGGGAAAAACGGAATAGGGAAGTCTACTCTTCTAAAAATAATAATCGGGAATGAAAAACAGGATAAAGGAACAGTAGAATTCGGAAGCAGAGTAAAGACGGGATATTATGATCAGAATCATCAGAATCTTGATTACAGGAATGATATAATAACTGAGCTTAACACAAGGCTTGATCTTACAGAGGAATTTCTCAGAAACCTCGCAGGTGGTTTTTTGTTCACAGGTGAGGAGACTTCCAAGAAAATAGAAAATCTGAGCGGCGGAGAAAAAGTAAGGGTGTCTTTTATGAAACTCATTATGGAAAAGCCGAATTTTCTTATACTGGATGAACCTACAAATCATTTGGATATTTATTCAATAGAGGTTTTGGAAGATTCGCTGGAAGATTATGAGGGGACAATGCTTATAGTTTCTCATGACAGACACTTTTTGGACAGTATATGCAATAAGATATATTATCTTGATGAAAACGGTCTTGAGGTATTTGACGGAAATTATGAGGATTATAAGGAAAGTATCGCCGGGAAAGGTGCAAAAGAAAGTGCCGGTAAGCAGGAGCAAAAGCTGAGCTATGAGGAGCAGAAAGAAAGAGGACGTCAGATTTCAAGACTTAAGAATGCTCTGGCAAAACTGGAAAAAGAAATAGAAGATATAGAGCAGGAAAAAGAAAAGCTTGCCGACGAATATGGCAAAGCCGGGAAAAAGAACGATGTGGGACTTTTAATTGAGATACAGGAAAAGATAGATGCTCTGGAACAGCAGGAAACTGATAGAATGGATGAATGGGAAAAAATAAATCTTGAGCTGGAAGAAATTGAAGGGGAATAGCTTTAAATCAAGGGTTAGATAATAAAAATTTTATACTGGTTATTTTGACTTATGTATAAAATTTTTGTTTTTTTATAAACAAATACTAAAAAAGAGGTGTATTAATTGAGGAAGTTTTTTAAGTGGGAGCTTATTTTAGCGGCGTTACTGCTAATGTTTTTTATGTTATTTTTAAATGAAAGATATGAGAATGAGAAAAGGAGAAATGATAAAAGAGACGAATTTCTGAATGATTATGACGGGGTATCTTTTATAAAATATAAACCTACATTATTTACTATATATAATAGAGGCGGATTTGAGATAAACAATAATATTGATAATCTGATATATGAAAAAGAGCCGGATATGGATGAACTCAGAGAGGCAGTAAATGAGACGAAAATGCAGGAAAAAATAGTCCTGGATACTGGTGATCAGAGAGAAGGCATCAAAAATATTTCCTGTCAGGTAGATATGAAACTCAGCCTGTTTTCCATGAATGATTGTTTAAGTGTATTTTCAAAAATAACGGATAAAAGGCTGAAATATTTGAAAAAGATAGAATTGAATAATATTCGTAAGCAGATCAGTTATAATTTTTCCGGGACTGATAAATCTTTCTGGAATATAAAAATAGCAGATAACAGATATTATGAAATTAGATTTTCAGAAATACACAGAGTGAGAATACAAGAGGTGTACAAGATTCAATTACCTGAAAAAATATATGGTATTTTAACAGAGGATCAGTATAAAATACTGGAAAAATTAAATATTGAAAAAATAACAGCAGATGATGATGAAGGATTAAGAGAATTATGGGATATATTTCCTTTTATTAATTTTTCATACAGATATAAAGATGTGGTTGATGCAGGGAAGATGAATTGAAAATAAAGGGTGGAAAATTCTTTGGGAATAAGGAGTTAAGATGGGGAAAATAAAATTAGTTATATTTATTTTGATTGTTTCGATTATAGTTACATATTCTACAAGTTATAGCAGTGAGTATCATACTGAACTATATTATTTGATTTTCCTTTTGTTTATAATATTATTTGAAAAGAAAATGAGTAAAACTGAATTTATAATTAGTATTTTAATATTTGGTATTTGCTATTTACAGGAAAAATTATTTATTCCCAATAAAGACTATATTACTATTGATAATAAAGTATACACAATAATAAATTATTCATTGCCGCTTACCAGAATGGTAACACCTCTTTATTTTGGGCAGGGATTATTTGTTAAATTTACAGATATTCCAATAAGTAAAAATGTAATGGTAAAAATAAAAGTATTACTGCTGATATTGTCAGTTTTGATATTTTTCTATTATTTATTTCTAAAATAAAACAAAGTGAAATTTTAAATCAGTTATTATAAGCTCAAAATAAAAAAGGTTTACAATAAATCATATATTGTGAACCTTCTTTTATTATAGCCTGTACCCGGTTAAATATACCCGACCCCGGATTCTTCCAGTATAGTAACAAGCTTTGCATAATACTCGGCAGATACCTTATACTGCCTCTTATCTTCCGCCTGTGAAGCGAGTATTTTATAAATGTCGGTAAGTCTGTCATGGACTTTGTATTTTTCATAATATGGGAGACATATTTTTATATATTCCATAAATTTTTCTTCGTTTTCTTTTGAAGCTTCAATAATTCCAAGATAAAAATTCAATGACATATTCTGATCAAAATTCTTCTCCAGTTCTCCAAGACTTTTTAGCAAACTTTCAAGTGCCGGCAGATTACCGGTCTGATAGTAAAGTTCACATTTATAACAGATAACCTGTGCGGGAAAATGAATATTATCCCTGACATTTTTACTTATTCTTTCATAAGTATTTATATCGTTTTCCATTTCATCCCAGAATTTCAGCTTTATTTTCATAATAATACGGTTATTGGCAATTGTAATCGAGTATCCGAGCTGATCCTCCAGTGCATTGTACTGAAGGGAATTTTCAGCTTTTTCAAGATACTTCAGAGCCTTGTTTATAAAGCCGATTTTATAATAAAAACCGCTGTACATAATATACAGCTGTGTCAGCTGAAAAAGAAGCCCCTCGTAATAGCAGAAGGCAAGAGCTTTGTCGATTAATTCTTCCACAGCTTCAAATTTACGTATCTGTACAAGGAATTCTATCTGAAATGTCTGTAAACGCAATAAAATGTTAGGATTATCATATGAAAACTTTTGAAGCTCCATACAGTAATGTAATGAGTCTTCTGAAAACTGCTCTGTTCTTGAAGCCAGCATTTTATAAAAAAGTATTGCTTTTTTCAGGGGGACAGGAATTTCTGTTTCAGAGTTTTCAAACTGTTTCAGGTAAAAGTCCAGATAGTTTTCTGATACAGCCGCAGCTTCCTCTTTTCTTGCTGCCAAAAGGAAAAAAGAGGCCTTGGCCAGTTTTTGTATAAGTTCCAGAGTAAGAAAATCGTTGTTTTCAGGAAAACTATTTATAAGTTCCTCATTTAGTTCATAGGAAAAAATTTTATTTGTAATATTTTCTGCCTGATTCAGGATATTATCATCAATATAGCCGGTTTTTAGCAGGTAATCCTTTTCTACTCCCAATCTCTCGGCAATTTTTTCGGCGACATCTTCAGGAAGCGGATAACGTCCCGCAAGGATATTCGCAAAATGCGTGGTAGCTACAAGACCGTGTACCAGTTCTTTTCTGTTTATATTTTTTTGTCTGCATAAATAGTTTATTCTTTCTTTCAGCATGTAAAAACTCCTTTACTAAGTATAAATTATAGTTTAATTATATAAGAAAACTATATTTTGTCAAATTTAACAGAGTGAAAGAAAGTGAGAAAATAAGAAAAAATTCGGAAAATGCCAATATAAAATTCAGACAGGCTGCTTTGAATTTATAAAAATAAAAATTATATTGTGAAGATAGAAGATTATGTAAAATCAGGGTTTTATGATGTTTTTGATGAAATATTCCTGTAAAATCGCAGCAAAACGATTTTTGAAATAAGAGTTTTAAAAAATGAAAAAATAAAATGTATTGTATTGCTTGAAAACATTGAATTTGTGAGTTTTATATGATAATATTAATTAAGCTTAAGCCAAAGAAAAAAATAAAGTTAGCAGGGTACCCGAAAATTAAAATTCATATATGAGAAATTGAATAACGGAGGAAACAAAGAAATATGAGAAAAGTATTATTAAGTCTGCTTTTACTGGGGGTTATATTTTCCTGCGGGAAAAAAGAGGAGAATAGTGCAGAAATTAGCTGATGCATATGCAGAGCTTTCAAAAGAGTATGATAATATGACTCCGGAGAAAGCCGGGGATTTATCGCAGAAATTTCAGGAGCTGTCGTCAAAAAGCAGTGAAATAACGCAAAAATTAGCTTCTGATCCTAAAGAAGCAGAAAAGTTTGCAAACTACATGACAGAAATAGGTAAAGAGATACAGGCAAAGATGACAAAATAATTAAAAAAAATAAGTTTAAAATGAGTGTATTTGGAGATGTGTTAGTGTGGAAGAGTAAAAGATCCGGTATGTTTACTGCTGTTTGATTATAATGACCTTATTTTCGAACAGGAACACCTAGTCAGAGATACCGCAGACTTTTAGAACAGATGGTATTAATAAAATTTAAGAGAGTTTTTTGGAATTAAGCATAGAGATATTCCGGAATTGAAGGCCACCATAATTTTTGGTGGCTTTTTATCTGTTTTTGTGTTATAAAAAATAGAACAGATATACAAAAAGTTAAAGGAGAGAACACTATGAAAACAGTAGGATTAATAGGTGGGATGAGTTGGGAATCGACTTCAGAATATTACAAAAAGATAAATGAAGGAATAAAAGAGCATCTTGGCGGATTACATTCCGGTAAAATATTAATGTACTCTTTTGATTTTGAAGAGATTGAAGTTCTTCAGCATAAAAATCAGTGGGATGAACTAACGGAAATGCTGGTAGATGCCGGAGTAAGATTGAAAAAGGCCGGTGCAGACTTTTTGGCAATATGCACAAATACGATGCATAAAGTAGCAGATGAAGTGGCCCAAAGAACAGGGCTTCCCGTTCTTCATATAGCAGATGTTACAGCAGAAGCTATAATTCAAAAAAATAAAAATGTAGTGGGATTATTAGGGACGGATTTTACTATGTCTGAAGACTTTTATAAAAAACGTCTGAATGATAAGTATAATATAGAAGTAATGATTCCTGACGAAAAGGAAAGAGAAAGAGTACACAAAGTTATTTATGACGAGCTTTGCTGCGGGATAGTAAAGATGCAGTCAAAGTCTGATTTTATAACTATAATAAATAATCTGAAAGAAAAAGGCGCAGAAGGTGTTATTCTCGGATGTACTGAGATTCCAATGCTCATAGAACAGAAGGATCTGGATATAAGAGTGTTTGATTCCATGAAACTGCATGCTGAGGCAATAGTAAAAGAGATGTTAAAGGATTAGACAATAAAAAGCATAAAATGGAGGGAAAATGGAAAAAAGTATGAAGGCATTAATATTTTTATTTAGTTTGTTATTTTTGTATACAATGGTGTCAGCAGAAGTAAAGGTACCGTCAGAAATAAAGTTTAATAATGAGGTTTATAAACAGGCTTATCAGACAGGGAACGGGACAACTTCGGATAAGGTCACGGAATATTTGAAAAGCGGGGAAACATTGGAAAAATTCGAGAAGATGTTTTCGATATGGGAATATCCTAATGCCAAGGATATAAATGCATTTACAGGAGCTTTGATCAAGAATTCTTATTCACCTTATAAAATAACACCAAGAGAAATTCTTGAGAATAATACAGCGAAGGAAACAATGGTTAGTATTATTATTACAGCGGGAAATATATCCGAGTACAATATTTACAGAGTATTAATGAGAGACGGGCATGTAGTGACGTATCAGTTTTCTTACAGAATACATGATAATCCCGGAACTGCGGCATATAAAAAATGGCTTGGAAATATAGATAAAAACGAAGGTGAATGGATTGCGGCAATGTCAAAGATGAAGGATATAAAGTAAGGAATAAAATCAGACTGTGCTGGAACAGGGATTTTGTGACTATGGATAAAAGATTTGGGAGTATTGTGTGAATTACAGTAAAGAAGCTGTTTATGCACAATCTCTTTTTTTATTTACAAAAAATGATTTTGTTTTCCCGAAATATAGGTTAAAATATAATAGTATTATTATTCTAAAAAGATAAAAAGGAGTGATGTAATGAGTAAAAAGTTATTGTTAGCATTTTTCATGATTTTGGGAATGATTATCCGGGGTAATGAAGTCAGCAGTATCAGGCTTGAAATAAAAAATCCCGGAGAAAAGGCTGTTGTATTGGATACAATGTCGGTTAATGTGGAAATTAACGGAGACATAAGTATTACTACATATGATATGACATTTCATAATCCAAACAGCAGAATTCTCGAAGGAGAGTTTACTTTTCCGCTTCAGGACGGCCAGAAAGTAACAAGGTACGCTCTTGATGTAAATGGAAAACTAAGGGAAGGTGTCGTGGTAGAAAAGGAGAAAGCAAGAACTGCATATGAAAATACAATAAGACAGAAGATAGACCCCGGAATAATAGAGAAAACCGTGGGTAATAACTATAAGACCAGAATATACCCAATACCTTCAAATGGCTACAAAAGAGTAGTAATAGCATATACAGAAGTGCTGAAGAATAAAAACGGAAGTCTTGATTATTTTCTTCCGCTGAATTATAACCAGAAAGTAAATAATTTTTCTCTTGAGATAAAAATGCTTAAGCAGGAAAGTAAGCCAAACTGGATTGAAAAAATAGAGAAACTGGAATTTGACAAAGCTGAAAGCGGCTATTATGCGAAAACTTCACTGAAAAGCTATACGCCTGATAAGAATGTAAGGATTAGTTTTCCCCTTGACAAAAAAGATAAGGTTTATACTGAAAAAACAGATGACGCAGTATATTTTACGGCAAAACTGAATTTTGAGGATAATTATTACACTGAAAAAGTAAAAGCTCAAAATATAATACTGATATGGGATACTTCAAATTCAGGTGAAAAAAGAGATATTGAGAAAGAACTTGCACTGCTCACGAAATATTTCTCTTATCTGGGAAATGTAAATATAAGTTTATATTCAATAGATAATGATTTCCTGAGCAGGGGAAATTTTCAGATAAAGAACGGAAACTGGGATCAGCTGAAAAAGACTATTAAGAATTTTGCCTATGACGGAGGGACGCAGTTTAATAAGATAAATCTGAAAAAAAGTGCTGACGAGGTAATTTTTGTAACAGACGGGATAAATACCATAGATTCTAACGAATTTAAACTGTCGGGAATGCCGTTTATGCTTATTAATTCTTCCAAAGAGTCAGACGGAGGATTTATGAAGTATCTGGCTGATGCAAGCAACGGTAAATTAATAGATCTGAACAGAGAAGATATTGATTCAGAGTTTGATAAGATGAAATATAATTATTTGAATCTCGTATCATATAAATATAATAAATCCGAGATAGACGAGGTGTATCCTAAAGCGGAGTCAGATATAAGGGGGAGCTTTGATTTTTCGGGAATACTAAAAGGAAATAATGCAGAGATAACTGTAAATCTGGGTTTTGGGAATATTATCACGGAAACAAGAAAAATATTTATTTCCGCAGACACGAATTCAAATAATATAAGTAAGATATGGGCAGAGAAAAAAATAGAGAATTTGAGCGGAAATTATGATAAAAATAAAAAAGAAATACTGGAAACTGCCAAAAAGTATTCTCTTGTGACTAATGAAACTTCTCTTATAGTACTGGACAGGGTGGAGGACTATGTAAGATATGAAATAGTGCCGCCTTCAGAGCTTTTGGATGAGTATAACAGACAGATGGCATACAGAAAAAAGAACGAGGCTGATGCCAGAAAGAATGGTCTGGAAGAAAGTGTAAGAGTGCTTGAGAGAAGAAAAGACTGGTATAACAAACCTGTGTTGAATTCTGAAAGACCGGGAAGAAATATTGAAAAAAATAAAGAATATGAATCTGTTAATGATATGGTACAGATACCTTCGCCGCCTGCTGTTACTGAGGTGCAGTCAAATAAAACGATGGTAACTTCATCAGGATCTGTCGCCTTACAGGATGAAAAGGCAGTAAACAGCAAAAAAGCAGAAAGCAAGAATCAAAGTAAAGATCTAAGAGTAGTAGTTTATGAAGATAAAGACAGAAACAGCGAATATATTAATGAGTATAAAAAGGTAAAGCCGGAAAATATTTATGAAAAGTATTTGGAGATGAAAGTAAAATACGGGAAAAATCCTTTCTTTTATGTAGATACAGCTGATTTTCTGATTAAAAGCAATCAGAAAAATACAGCATTAAAAGTATTGACTAATATACCGGAATTATCTTTGGAGAATCATGAATACTACAGAATTCTAGGATATAAACTTTTGGAAACAGGGGAAAACGGACTTGCAGTGAAGATATTTGAAAAAGTGCTGGATTTGAAAGGTGAAGATTTACAGTCAATACGTGATCTGGCCATTGCATATGAAATAAACGGGGATAAGCAGAAAGCACTTGAGCTGATGAACAGTATACTGGAGAAAAGCACGCCAAATGAACTGGAGTTAAAAGGTATAGTAATAAATGAGATGAATAATCTTATCGAAAAAAATAAAAGTAAACTGAATATAAATATGGTAGATAAAAGGCTGATTTATCCAATGCCTGTGGATTACAGGGTAGTGCTGGACTGGTCAAAAGACAATCAGGAAATTGATCTGTGGCTGACACAGCCTGACGGGGTAAGGGTTTATTACAGCAATTCACAGACTTCTGATAATAATGCAATAATCTATAATCACACTACATTCAGATACGGGCCTGAGGAACTTCTTATAAAGAAAGCTAAAAAAGGTGAGTATGAAATAAAGGTAGAGTATTATGCAGATCAGTCGCAGACTTTGAGAGAGCCTGTAATAGTCAGACTGGAAATTATTACAAATTACGGATCAAAAAATGAAAAAAGACAGATAATAACAAGAAGAGTGGAAAGTGTCAGAGAATTCATAGACATAGGAAAATTTATGTATGACGGAAAGTAAAAAGATGGTATAAAAGCAGCAGGGGAATGTATTAAAATAACTTTAGATACATTCTCCTGTTTTTATATCTGTATGTACTTATGTCAATAATGTGGACACATTTATCTTGTCTATTATGAAATTTTTTTCAAATATTCTTTAGGAGATA
>NZ_JAMZGM010000101.1 GCF_024158605.1 Sebaldella sp. S0638
TGATATAGATGAGATAAATGTGGCTTTAGAAGAAGCGTTTGAGAGAATTGAAGAATAAGAAAGAGGCTAATTTTATATCTTCATTTTAACAGAAAGTGATAAACTATTGACATAGAGTAAAGGAAATTATATAATAATTAAAAGAAAAAAAAGAGAAAAAGCAATATTGAAATAATAGTAGAAATATAGGTAAACCTGTAATTAAATTAATATTTTTGAATATTGCTTTTTTTGTTCAATAAATAAGGAGGGAATATGGAAGAAAGGAATTGGAAGAAGTTTGTTAATCGTAATATAGCAATAGGTCTTTTACTGGGAATATTAAACAGCATGTTGTTTGCAGACATAAAGGTAGATAAAGGGGTACCACAGAATACAAGTGTGGACAAAGCACAAAATGGAGCAAATATCATAAATATAAATACCCCTAATGTTAGGGGTATTTCAGTTAATGATTTTAGTGAGTTTAGAACAAAAGACCCAACTGTTTTTAATAACTTTGGAGCAGGAGTAGGAAGAAGTTATTTAGCAGGAATGATGGCAGCAAACCCTAATCTGACAAAAGAACAGGCTGCAAGATTGATATTAAACAGAGTTGGCGGAAGTAACAGAGTAGAGATAGAAAATTGGTTAGAAGTAATGTCAGAAAAGAAGACTGATATTATTTTTTCATCTCAAAATGGCTTTTATTTAAATAACACAGGCTTTATAAACTTTGATAAAGCAATATTTACAACTTCAAGAGTAGATTTAGATGGAAACGGAGATTTGCTTCCTTTCAACATTAGGGGAGGACAAATAGATATAGGTCGAGAAGGAATCAATGCAGAAGGATTACAATATTTAGCCTTACTATCTAAACGAATGTATATAGACGGTCAGATATATGCTAAGGATGCGGATGTAGACCTGATAGCAGGAGATTTTGACTATAATCCAAATACAAGAGATAATACAAAACAAGGGGTAAATAACAATGAACTTTTGATATCATCTTCAGCATTTGGTAGTATTTATGGAAATCAGATAAAGATTGTCGGAATAAATGGAAATATAGGAGTTGCAGGCGATGTCATTTCTGAGCGTGTATTGAAAATCAATGCTGATGGGACAATAGTCACAAATAAAACCCAGTCAAAAGAAGCAACAGAAATAAAAGGAAAAGAATATACGCAAAATACGTCAACATATACAGAAGGAAATCTTACAATAGATGCAGATAAGGTAATTCTTAAAGGAAACGGTACACAGGCTGGCAATATATTAATAACAGGAGACCTTGAAAATGAAGTAAATATCTATTCGGGAACTGATATTAATATAGGAAAAGGGCTGGTAAATAAATCAGGACAGATAGTAGCAGAGAGAAATATATCAGTAAGTGGAAAAACAGATAACAAGGATTTACTTTATGCTAAAAATAGTATAACAGTAGGAAAAGAACTTAATAATACAGGGAATATTCAGAGCAATGGAAGTATAAAAACTGGCGGGAATGTAACAAATACAGGTAAAATTCTATCAGAAGATGAACTGGAAATTAATGGGAAACTGACTTCATCAGGAACTGTATACGGGAAAAATAAGTCAGATATAAAAGGAGAACTTGATAACAGCGGAGATATTCAGAGTGAAGGGAATATAACAGCAGGAAATGCAAAGAATACCGGAAGAATAATCTCTGATAAAAATATAGAGATATCAGGAAATCTAGAAACAGAAGAAACAGTATATGCCAAAGAAAGTCTAAATGTAAAAGGAAATCTTGTAAATAAAAAAGATATCCAGGCTGAAGGTAATGTAACTATAGGAAAAGATGCAACAAATCAGGGAAGACTTTTATCAGATAAGGAATTAAAGATAAAAGGTAATACCAATAACAGCGGAACCCTTTATGGAAAAGACAGAATATCACTGGATAAAAATCTTACAAATACAGGAAATATACAAACATCAGGAGATTTGAGTGCAAAAGATACAATAAATACAGGAATTCTTGTATCAGAAGGAAATATATCTTTAGGAACAGTTGATAACAGTGGAGAAATAACAGCAAATAAGAAATTGACTTCAGCAACATTAGAAAACAAAGCAGGAGCAAAAATAAGTACAGGAGAAGAAATTCATAATAACGGAACAAAAAACCATGGAGAAATAAATACCAATGGCAATTTTGTAATAACAGGAGATCTTGAAAATTATAGTGTAATGAATATAGGAGGTCTGCTAACAGCTAATAATCTTTTAAATACCGGAAACTTAAAAGCGGTAGAAAAGATATATACATCAGGAGTATCATTTAATAACTCGGGAGAGATACTGACAACACTGCTTGATATAAACAATACAGGAATACTGAATACCAATAAGATAACAGTAATAGATAATGCAAGACTTAATGGAAGCAATGTAACGAATAACGGATATATAAGCGGAACAAATATAGAGATAATAACAGCAGGACTGACAAATACAGGAACTCTTGCAGCGGATGAATTGATAAAAGCTAATAATACTACAATAAATAATACAGGATATATAGGTTCAAATACAAAGATAAATTTATCAGGATCAAACCTGACAAACAGCGGTACAATAGAATCCTCAGATATAGAGCTGTATAATATGTCTGGATACAGTAATACAAATCTGATAAGAGGAGGAAATGTATCCTTAACAAGCACAGGAAACCTGACTCTAACAGGAACCCTGCATGGTGAAAACTGGTTACAGGTTCACGGACATGATATCTGGAATAATGGCGCAACCACAGGAACAGGATATATAGAGATAAAAGGAAGAGATATTACCAATAATACTGAGCTTGCATCAAATACAGTAGTGGTAGAAGGAACAGGGAATATAATCAATAACTATATAATAACAGGTGAAAATGGAAGAATATCAGGAAATAATATAGTAAATAATGATCTGATAGCTTTTTCAGACCAGTTAGGATTAATTGCAGCAGAGAAGATAACGAATAATGCAGGAAAAGCAATTTATGGAGGAAATCTTTTAGACGCAGAATTTAATACATTTGAAAATTTAAGAGGTGAGTTACTGTCAACCGGAACTATAAATTTAAGGGGAGATTATCTTTTAAACAGTGTAGGAACAATTCAGAGTTCAAATGATATATTGTTAAATATAGCAAAGATAGATAACATTGGGGAAGTAACAGGTCTGACAGACTATGAGATATATTACAAGACTTGGGACGGTCAAATCTATACAGAAGCAGAATTTAACAATAACTGGGCTTTTGGAAAAGAAGAAAATGCAGGATCA
This sequence comes from Sebaldella sp. S0638, assembly GCF_024158605.1. Classification (NCBI taxonomy): domain Bacteria; kingdom Fusobacteriati; phylum Fusobacteriota; class Fusobacteriia; order Fusobacteriales; family Leptotrichiaceae; genus Sebaldella; species Sebaldella sp. S0638. The sequence continues at coordinate 3,292 of NZ_JAMZGM010000101.1, forward strand.
AATGCAGGAAGAGTAAATCACTTTAATTCAATACTTACATTAGCAAATGCACAGGGAGGATTCAATTCATTACTTGATTACTATTATGGAGCAGAAATAAGATCAAGGTTTGTAACAGACGGAGAATTTGGTGTAGCAGTGTCAGATACATTAATGTATCCGGGAGAATCAATAAAAGGAATACTTAAGAGTAATGCCCAAACAACATATGCTAATATCTCAGCAGGAAATGATATACAGATAACAGCAACTGAATTAAATAATAAAGATGGTAAAATCTCAGCAGGAAATACAGCAGAATTAACAGCATCAACAATAAGAAATGAAACAACACTGGGAGCAGGAATTCAGCTTAAAGACGGCTATGAAGAAGTAGAGTGGCATGGAATAAACAGTACAACAAGACCTGTAAGATACAGAAGATTAACTAAAAACGGAGATTTATCATATGTAACAGGTCAGGCAAGTGTAATAGAAGCAAGAAACCTTATCATAAATACAGGGACTTTAATACTTACAGCAGAATTACCAACAGGAAGTCAGATAATAAACGGAAGTACAACATCAGGAGGAAGTGTAGCAGGAAAAACTGTTAATACAGGAACAAGTAATGGTTCAGGATTGATAAATATAGTAAAGAACATAACACCGGTAACAGAAATAATAATATCAGGAATACTTCCAATAGATCCTTTAGGAGCAGTAAGCAGCTTATTCACGATGACTAAAGCCCCTGATGGAAATAATATAACTCAGGGAGATTCAATATCAAAATATCTCCTTGAAACAAGAAGTAAATATATAAATCTTGGAGACTTTTATGGAAGTGATTATTATTTATCAAGAATAGGATATGATGAAAATAGTGACTGGAACAAAGCAAGAAGATTAGGAGATGCGTATTATGAGTATCTTCTGGTAACAAGAGCAATATCAGATAAACTGGGAACAAGATTTATAAATGGTCTGAGTGACAAAGAACTAATGAAAGCCATGCTTGATAATTCAGTAGAATTGCAAAAGAATTTACAGTTATCAGTGGGTGTAGCATTAACACCTGATCAGGTAAAAGCTTTGAAAAGTGATATTATCTGGTATGAATATGAAGTAGTAAACGGTGAAAAAGTTCTGGTACCAAAGGTGTATCTGAGTCAAGCTACACTTACAACAATAGATATAGATGGTAGAAACAAAGTAGGCGGGCTTGAACTAACAGTAATAAATGCAGATGAATTAAGAAATAATGGTCAGGTAATAGGAAATGGCGGAGTAACATATGTAAATGCAGGAAGAGTGTATAATGTAACAAGTACAAATGAACTTGCAGAAATAAAAGGAAACGATGTTACAATAGTAGCCACAGTAGGAAATATAGAAAATATAGGTGGAAGAATAAGAGGAATTGAATCAGTTGTTTTATCAGCAGAAAACGGAGATATAATAAACAGTTCAAGTATAAGAACCTCATTACTGGATAAAGGAGAATTCCACAGATCAGAAACAGATCATATATTAAGTATCGGAAGTATAGAATCAGATGGTACAACATATATAGAAGGTAAGAATTATATATCAGAGGCAGGATATGTAAGCGGGAAAACAGTAGTAATAGATGCAAAAGAAAATATATTAATAGGAAGTGCGACTTTATCAGGAGAAGATAAATTTGGAAATGATAAAGACAATTATCAGTATTTTAAAGGTACACAAAAAGTAGGATCAGAAATAGTAGGAACAAATAATGTAATACTTGGAGCAGGAAATAATATAGATATAAAAGGAAGTACAATAGGTTCAGACGGTACAATTCAAATGACTGCCAAAAATGTAAATATAGAGAATGAGAAAGAAACAACATATTTAGAAGCAAAAGCAAAGTATGGAGGAACATTTGAGAATACTGAATCAGAATCAAGAAGATCAAATGAATATGCAGCAGCAAGTACATTAATAGGTAAGAATATAATAATAGATGCAGAAAATGATATAAATGTGAGAGCTTCAAACTTAATAGCAGTTAAGGATAGTTTAGAGAATACAGGTGGAAATATATCATTAGCAGCAGGAAATGATGTAAATATATTAGTAGATACATTAGAGAATAGTTCATATTCAAAAATAAAAACAAGCGGTTTTAGCACAAACTTCTCAAGTGGAGGAGGAGGCTTAACAGCAGGAGTAAGTTACAACAGAAGTAGTTTAGAGCAACAGGGTAATGGAACAACAGTAGCAGTGTCTACAATAATATCAGAAGGAAATACAGTAATAGATGCAGGGAACAGAGTAAGGACAGAAGCAATGCAGGCTAATATTGGAGAAAATCTTGTAATAAGAGGAACAAACGGAGTAGAGCTTCTGGATGCACAGGAAGTGTATGAAGAAAAAGTAAAACAAAGTAGTTCAAGTATAGGATTATCAGTCAGTGTAGGATCCACAGTAAGCAGTTTTATAGATCAGGCAAATGGGATGTATGATAATAAAGATAAATATGGAACAGGAAATACCTCACAGTTATTAAATTCAGCAGGAGATGGATTTACTTTATTTAGAAGCGGAGTAAGTGCTTTTAATGATGCTCAGTCAATATATGATAGTGTAGTATCAGGAATTCATCCGGCAAATGGACTTGCAGGAATAACAGCAAATGTGTCACTGAGTTATAGTCAGAGTAGCTATGAATCAAATACAAAAAGTAGTGCCTCAGTAGGAGGGAATATAAATGTAGGAAAGAATTTTATACTACAATCAGATGGAGATGTATTACTTGTAAATCAGAAGGTAAATGTTGGAGAGAATTTTGTAGTAGATGCTAAGAACTTTGAAGCAAGAGCTGGAGAGAATACATACAGTAATAATACAAAATCAAGCTCATCAGGTGGAAGTATAGGATATGATGTAGCTCAAAAAACAGTAACAGGTGGAATAAATGTCTCGGGTGGAAAATCTAATACAGATTCAAAATATTATGATAACACAATAATAAATGTAGGAGGGACATTTCAGTTAACAACAAAAGAAGATGCATTATTTGCAGGAGCTAATGTAACAGCCGATAAAATAAACTTTGATATAGGACGAGATTTAAGTATAATATCATTACAGGACGAATCTAAGTCAGGAGGTAAAAACTACGGAGCAGGTTTGGGTTATAGCGAGAAAGACCCAACAACAAATAAGACACAGATAGGAAGTATAACAGGAAATGTAAGTTATGGTCAGAATAATTCAGAGAGCAAATGGGTAAATAACCAGACAAGTATAATAGCGAATAATGGTGGAAATATATCAGTAGGTGAAACATTAACAAATGCAGGTTCTATAATAGGAAGTTTGAATACAGACAGTAAATTAAGTATAGACGCAAACAAAGTAGTAGTATCTAATCTAGAAGATTATAACAGAGGAGAAAATGCAGGAGTTAATGTAGGGGGAATAGGTTTAAATAACAATGCTCCTATAGGACAGACAGGTGTTCAGTATGGAAGTCATGATAAAGAACAGAATACGAAAGCTACATTTGTTAATACGGAGGTAACAGAAGCAGGAAAGAAGCTGAATCTTGAAGAAATTGGAATAAATACAGACATCTCAAAAGCTCAGGTAGTAACAAAAGATGAAGTTGTTGAGCAGATAGATACGAATCTTCATACAGATTTATTGAATGACACAACGAGAAAGCAGTTTGTCGAGGATACGAGAAAAGCAGGGCATGGTATTCTTGATATAATAGATTCGGCAAGTAATAGTAAATTAGGATATGAGGAGGCCAGAACAGATAGATATGCTCAATATTACATAGAGAAAAATCCGCAAATGATGGAGTTTATAAAAGACCCTGACAGTAAGAATGCTAAAGAAATAGAGCAGATGACAAAAGAATACATAAAATATATGACAGGAAAAGATGTTGAGGTAGTCATCGTTGCAACAGGAGATGGTTCAGGTTATATACGAGGGGATCAACTTGGGGAAGGTAAAAAAGATGTATTGTTACTGGATGTGATGGATTTAGCTAGTGGCATAAATGTATCTGATTTATATGGACATGAACCTAATCATGTAGATGATCATAGAAGAGGAAGAGAGGCAGGAGATGAGGTAACTTCTGGAGTGGCAGGAGACAGATTAACAGAAATATTGGGAGAAGATGGGCAAAGCAACAAATTTAATCTATCGAAATGGCTAAATGACGATGGAAATTTACAAGCATTATCATCAGGAAGAGATCATCTAGCATCAGAGTATGATGGATATGAGATTGAAGGATATCCGAAAGTAGATAATACAAAGTGTGTACAAGTAGCGAATCCATCATGTTATAAACAATATATACCAGAAAGTCAGTATAATGAGATAATGAAGAATGCAGGAAATACATTTGCTCCATTAAAAGGTGTGGGAGATTCTTTGAATAATGTTATAATTGTTAAGGAGGAAAAGAATTCTGGTAAAAATGATACTAAGCCGAAACCGCCAACTACACTAAAGCCATCAACTACAGGAAATAACACAACTATAAAATTACCAACAAAGCCAAGAGACCTTGAAACAATCCATTTAATAATTTTACAGGCAGCAATAGATGAAGGAAAAGTCCCAGAAATGTTTTCATATGAAGTGGCTGAAAATTGGGGTAAATACATAGAAGGAAATTCGGGAGAGTATTTAGATACCAAAAGTTTGATAGGAACTAAAATAACTCAGGCAGAATACGATGCTTATAAAGTTCAATCAAATGTAGTAAGATATACAGAAGAAATTGGAAATGCTTTAACACCAGCAATAGTAGCTGGAATGACATTGAAAATCAATTCTGGTAAAGCTGCAAATGAAAATTCTAAAAAGAATGAGTTATTAGAAGAGCTTAATAAAAATTCTAAAGAAATTTTATATGAGAATCGTGGCAAGTTGCAAGAGCCTTATAGTGGTCCGCGACAAGAACCCACTTTAATAGATGGAAAATATAAAGATGCGAAAACAGGGTACACAATTAAAGGAAAATATACTTATGTTATAGATGCAGAAGGAAATTTACAAATGGCAAAAGATTCAAAATTAGGAATGGGTGGTGGACATACAAGTTTAAGCAATGGGAAACCTGTAAAATACGCTGGAACTATGGAGTTTAGTAACGGTAAATTAATCAATTGGGATAATGGATCAGGCCATTATAAGCCAATTGCGAGTCAGGCACCGGAAATTTCTGAAATATTTAAATCTTTGGGGATTTATGATGCAACTATGGATAATTTTACACCGGACCCTATTAACAATAGTGCTCCTATAATGCCTAAGAGATGAAGAATATTAGCAGATGTGAAAATTAATATGTAGTAATTGTAATAGAAGGATGGTGAAGATAATTGTGGATGTACTATTAAAATTAAAAGTATTGTTAGATACTGATGTAGCTTTAATGGATGATGAAGAATATTCGAAATTAGTAGAAGAAATAGGGACTTCTAATAAAAGTCAAAAGGAATTTATTGACTATGTATTATCGTATGAAAGTTTAAATGTTGAAGATGAGTATAAAATTTTTATGTTGTTAAGGGAAATTTATATGTTAGCAAAATATCAAGAAAACTATAATGTGAATAATTTGAAAATATTATATAAATGGGTTTTAAAAGTAATGTTTAAAAAGGAATTCTATGATTATTCAATGTGTTATAAATTTAGTGACTTACTTGTTAAAATTTCAAATAATATAAAACAAGTTTTTCAAGATATTATTGAAAAAATTGATGTTTATAATTCTATATCAGTTCAAATTGCAATATGCAGTATGTATGGTTATTATAATTTTTTTGAATATAAAGAATTAACCGAGAAATTTTTGAACAAAATATTAATAGCTATTGAAAAAAATGGAGATAATCAAGGAATAATAGATGATTTTAATTATTTTGTAATGGAACGGATAAATATTGGAGAATACAAACAATTAGAAAATATCTCTAAACCAGAGAATTTAAATTCGAATAAATAATTGTATAATATAAATTAAAAAATGCTGATATAAAGTCAGCATTTTTTAATAAACAAAGAATAAAAATTTTCAAGTTCCGAAAATAAATTATTTTCAATATCTTTCTCGAATTTCTCCATAATTTCAAAAGTAGTCCTAGGCATGAATTTGCTTAAATCATTTCCAAGATAGGTATCATAAAGTGAAGAAGTAATAGGAATAATATCCGACATGAGGAATTCACCAACAGCAGTAACCTGAACAAAATATCCACGATATTCTTTAATCCCTAGTTTTTTCATCATATTTTTAATTTTCTGTGACTTTTCAAAAAGTTCTTTTATTTTATCTTCGGTCATTAATAACTCCTAAAAATAGATTTTTTTGTAAAAAAAGTA
>NZ_JAMZGM010000102.1 GCF_024158605.1 Sebaldella sp. S0638
AAGTATTTTCTCCTTAAAAATTTATTTTAATTACGGCCGTAATGTTTTAATGATTTAGATATTCTGTTATTTCCTGTTCTGTTTCAAGACTCAGAAGTATATCTTTCAGTTCTTTTCTTTTTATAATGTCAAAAATTTCATTTAACAGTTTTGAATGAAGCTTTTTCCCGCGTGTGGCAAAAGGAATAAAAATATTTACCATTTCACCGTCGTCGAATTTAACAGCCTCTTTCAAAATAAGCAGTGCAGCACCGTCATTGATTACGTTTTTTCCTATTGCCCCGTGGGGAATCGCAATCCCGTCAGCGACCACTATGTATGAACCGAATCTTTCTACAAGTTCTTTCATTTCATCTATATAATTTTCGGTAACATAATTTTGTTTTATCAGAAGTTCCCCGGAAACTCTTATTGCATCAGACCAGCTGTCAAGTCTGTCAATAATTTTTATATTATTTTCATTAATTAAGTTATGAAAATTTTCAGGTTTTATTTCTGAGTCGTCTATAATTTTATGACTGAAGTTTTCTCTTATTCCGGCTATTAGATTTTCTTTGTCTCTGGTGTCCAGAGTTACATTTTTTTCAATAACATCCATCAGCTTGATAAGAGAAATTTTGTTATCATTTTTTAAAATATTGTATTTTTCAATTTCTTCTATATCCTCCTTTTTTAGAAGGGGACTAATTTTGATAACAGGAATCCCGTAATTATTTTTTATGTTAATAGTGGTAAATATAAGCTCGATGTTATTATAATTTTTCAATGCATCTTCCAGCTGATGATACGGGAGAACATCAACTATATCAAGGTTGTAATGCTCTTTGAGGTTCTGTTCCAAAAGGCGTGAACTTCCATAACCCAGACCGCATACAAGAATAACTTTTTTTGGATATACATATGTATTTCGTTCTATTGATGCCTTAAAGTGGTATGCAAGAAGAGCGAGTTCTTCTTCGGTAAATTCTATATTCAGGGCTTTTTCCATATCATTCACGGCATTTTTTACAATTTCCAGTGTGGGATCCTGATTAATTATCAATTCACGAAAAGCAGTATTTTCCAGTTTGATTTTTTTAGTTATCCTGTATAATGTAGGCTTGATATGATATAAGAGACAGTTAAACAAAGTTTTATCCCCGGAGATGTCTATTTCCAGATATTTGTTAAAATTAGCTATAAGGCTCTGAACCAGAAATTCCACATTTATCCAGTTGTTAACCAGTGAAATATCAAAGTTGCATAAACTTATTCCAAGGATATAATCAGTTATTTCAATGATCCGGTATTTTGAAAATTTTATACTGATCAATTCCGAAAATTCCTTTGATGTGTCTCTGACCACAGCATATTCTTTTGTACTTTCCAAAAAGGAACTGTTAATGCTGTCATAGTCACTCTGCTTGGAAACAGTATCGCTTTTGTCATTTACCAAAAAACATAGAATAAGGGAATACAGTATTTCGTAAGAGTTATTCGAAAAATTCAGGGAGAACTTCTTTTCCAGTTCACGGATAAAACAGTTTATCTGCTGTCCTGATTTTTCAGGAATATTATTTTGAAAAAGTTCATAAATAATTTTGTCAAAATTCGATAAATAAAGTTCTTTTATATATATGGAAATAAATTTTGAGAATATTTCCAGCCGAAAACTTCTGATGTGTTTTTTGCTTCCGCTGATGTAAAAACCCTTGTTCTGTCTGTATTTAATGCTGAAATTGATATCTTTTATTTCATTTTTCAAAATTTCAAAATCACTTTTAATGGTAGTTCTTGAGACTTTTAGATAGTCTGCTGCCTTAGTGAGATTAATATCTCTTGAAAAACAAAAAAGCAGTTTCAGAATCTCGGTTCTTTCTTTTTGATTCAGGATATATGAATTGTTTAATGAAGAATTTATCCCAGAAAGCTCCTGTTCAGTATTAAAAAATAAGTTCCCGTTTTTTATCTGTATTTCTTCAAGTTTGCTCTTATGAAGAAACAGATTAATTTTATCCACATTGTATCTGATAGTCCTTTCGGATATCTGAAATATCTCCGCCAGTTCTTTATATCTGGAGGATGGTTTTTTTATTAAATATTTTAGAATATTCATTTCTCTTTGATTAAGCATTTTCATCACCACTAAAATGTTACCATCTTTTTTTCATAAATCAATTTACAAAGTGTTGCAAAAAAAATTGCAATAAAAATATTTTTTTAAATTAAAAAAGTCAGAAAGGCTTGATAAAAGTAAAGTGAAAGACAATGAGACAAGTACAGCAGCATGGTAGAAATGTAGACTTAAATACACAAAAAATGTATTATAAAATAAAAAAGCCCTTATTTAAGGCTTTTGGTAAACTTTTGTATTTTCTTTATTGCCCAGTCATAATGGCTGGAAGTACTTGAAACAAAGTAGGCACCAAGAGAAGTAGTTTTTGTCCACGGATAAAGTTTTTTTGTGAAAAGTTCGTCATTAGTGTGGCTTTTTATTATTTTTTCTATCTCATGATGGCTGTTATCAAGTTTTTTTCTGATATCTTTCAGACTTACATTCTGGTATTTTTTCCAGATAACAGCATTTAAATCGGGAAGAGTTTTCCATGTATAGCCTTCTGCCGGAATAACAGGCTTTTCACCTTTCATACCTGTTGTGTACCATTTTATCATCATAAGATGCCATTCATGAAGGTGTCCTAATACATCCCTTATATTTTTATCCCTGTCCTCAAAAGGAAAATTCATTTCCTGTTCTTCTTTTGAGAGAGAATCCACTAAATCTGTTAATTTATGATAATTTTTATTACTTAACGAAAGAAGTTCGTCTTTTGTTGTCGGTCTTGGCATAATATCACACTCCGTTTCTTTCTTTTAATTATACCTTGAAAAATATGACAAAATAATGTCATATTACTGATTTAAGGTGATAAATTTATTTGATTTTTTTGTGATATGAGTTAGAATGTAAATATACATATCAAACTAACCAAAAAGTCATGACTTATCAAAAAATATTTTCAGAAAAATAAAAAAGACCAGTATTGTTACCATGAATAATAAAATAAATTTATTAAGAAAAGGAGACGATATGAAAAAAATTGATAAAAAAGCCGAAGAAATGGATTTGAAAGAATTAGCTCTGTACATTGATTATTCTGTACTAAAACCGGAATTTACAAAAGAAGAGATTATAAGTCTGACTAAAGACGGAGTTCGGTTAGGCTGTGCCACAATCTGCATTAATCCAGGTTATTTGGAGCTTTGCAGTCCTTTTGTAAAAGACAGTGTGACAACATTATGTCCTGTCTGCGATTTTCCCTTTGGTACAAGCTCCACGGAGTCAAGGCTGAAACAAATAGAAACAGCTGCAAAATACGATACTGTGAAAGAAATCGATATTGTAGCTAATTTCGGGCTGATCAGAAGCGGCGACTATGAAGCAGTGACAAAGGATCTGAAAGCCTGTGCAGATACAGCACACAAATACGGAAAAGAATTAAAAGTGATTTTTGAGACTGATGCTCTTAATGAAGAGCAGATAAGAAAAACATGTCGGTGCTGTATTAATGCCGGTGTGGATTTCATTAAGACAAGTACAGGTTTTCTCACAGGCTTTGAGGCACACGGGGCAACCCCGGAAGTTATTAAAATAATGATGGAGGAAGTGGGGGATAAGTGCAAAATCAAAGGCAGCGGGTGTATTCGCACAAGAGAACACTTCCTTACACTGATTAATATGGGAATTGACCGTATGGGCATTGGTTATAAATCTGTTCCTGTTGTTCTGGGGATGGAAAAATAACAGGGGTATCGCCTGTGTTACCGATAAAATCTCTGCTAAGGATTTTATTACAAAAATAAACAACTGAAGATAGAATAAGGATAATATCATTTTGATGTTATCCCCTTCTCTTTCTCTCAGAACCGTTTTAAGCCCTTAAAATCAGAATCAAGGTTTTTACCAGTAGTTTTTTCACAAAAATGGTTCTGCAGAGGTGGAAAAATGTCAAACATAATAAAAATAGGAAATTCTTATGGAACTTTGATATCAAAGGAGATCTTAGATAGTTTAAATATAAAATCAGGAGATGAAATTGATTTTGAAATTAAGGATAATGGAATCTTAATAAAAAAACATGATAAAGCAGCTTTTTAGAGAAAAGTTCATAAAATGCTTTCAGGATAATTTTTTTATTTTATACTTTTATAAGGGAGATTTATTTCAATGTCTACCAACCTCTATCAGGATAATCCTTGGTTGCATCATAGTGAAAATTTTTTGTATCATATATAACTTTACAATTAGTTCCACCTTTATCTCTACATTTTTCTAGTGATTTGGCTATATTTTCCTTATATTTTGTGTACTCTAGGCTACGAGTTTTAATACTCAAAACAATACCATTAGATGAAGTAATGACAAATCCTTCACCAGAGAAGGTTGTTCCACAATTTGTTAAAGCAGTCTTTTTAGCACTACTTCTTTTTACATTTTTTCCACTGCCGCATGTCCCAGTATTTTTATCATAGGCAAATTCTTTATATATATAATAAGTAGATCCTCCACCATAATTATTATATGTTGGGTATTGACCAACAGGCTGATAGCTGCCACCAGCACATTGTTCCAGCGGAATAGTGTTAGCGGAACAAATGAATGTTAGGGCAAACAACATTGTTATAAATAATAATAATTTTTTCATATATTCTCCTTTGAATAATTTTATATAACTAAATACTAAATAAATTATAGTTTATTTAGTAAATAAAATCAATAAAAACTGTTGAAGTATTAGAAATATTGAGAAATATAACATAAATTTGCGAATGAAGTGAGTAGTAAACTTTTTGAAAATTAGAAGTAAATAATTAAAAAAAAACGTGACTTTAGTTAGCAGGTTTTTCGTGTTTATTCATAATGGGGATTATCGGACACACTTTTTATATGAAGTTACATTAAAAAAATAACCATAAATATACATCTTTCATTTCATAAAATTTTCTTATTTTTAATTAAATACAAATGATTTTATAGTTTTTTCAATAAACATTTTTATTTTATGTTATAATAAAATGAAATTTATTTTAGAGAGGAGTTTCTTCATGAATTATAGAATTGATTTTGTAGGTAAAGATGTCATGAATAACCTAAGTTTAAAGGATTGGGAAATAACAAGTTTTTCTTTTGTACATGATTGCAATCATAATGGTCCGAATAGAGACCCTGAAACAACACTAAAAATAACAGGTAGTATATTTTCAGATTCAAATAGTATTCAAAATATGGTAAAAGATGGTATAAATAGCTTTTTAAATTTTAATTTTTCATCTTTAACATCACTGTCGAGTTTAGCAACATTTGCAGGTAATTTATATAATACTAATAGCTTAAATACAAAAAAATTATTTGATTGGAGTAAGAAATGGTGCGGAGACGACTATTTAAAAGATGTGAAAGTGACAGTAAAACTTAGTGAAACAAATATAAGAACATATAAGTTTGAGAAAATGGAATGTGACTATTATCAAGAATCTTTTGATGTGGGCGGAAATGGTTATTTTACCATGATACTAAAACAGAGTAGATTTAATACAGAAAAAAATAGTTTGGAGGTTAATTCTTTTGGATTATAAAAAAATAAGTTTCACAAAAATATTAGATATGATTATAAAACTTATAGTATATTTGGCTTATCAGGGAACACGATTCTTTTTAATTTTCTATTGTTTTTTTTGCTTTGTAGTGCCTGTAACAATAGATATTTTTGTATTAAGATACAGAGATGATAAAGCACTTCATGAGATAAAAATTATAATTTTTGTGATACTAATTTTATTTATAACAAAGCTTCCAAGATATAAGATAAAGTGATTTATTTTCTTTTTCTTCTGTATTTTAAATACAATGCAAAGTTTAATGCATTTAGTAAATATAAAGGAATACCAAAAACTAACCCAGCACCAGATAAAAAAGAATCTGCCCCAACATTATTGGAAATTCCTGAACAAGTATTTACAAGTTTTAAATGTTCTAATGCCCTGAAATTTAGTACATTGCAATAGCCTGAATTAAACAAATTTTTAGAATAAGCAATGAAAATTTCATAAATAAAGGGAACAGTGATAAAAGGAATAATTAAAAATGCTATTTTTTTAGTGTTGTTAATTATATCTTTTTTGTTTATTTCCATATTTTCTCCTTAAAATTAAATTGAAATGAGGTATCTTATATATGAGTATAGCATATACAGCACGTAGAGGGAATACCATAAATTTTACAGTTGCAAGTATCGTAATAAAAACAAGCAAATCAATAACAACATATCAGATTTTATATGAAATGGTCTACGACTCAAGAACGGATAATGGAAGAATTTCGGTGTTAATGGACTTTTATTCAACAGCACTATTTATATATACAGAACCAAATAAGGTGTTAAAATCCCTTTTCAAAAAATTAACTTCATTATTTAAATCAAGATTTAATAGAGATTTTTCTCCGGGTTGGAAAAAATTATATCATGAGACTTGTGGGCATATGAATTTATATGTTGAAGTTTTAACAGGAACATCAACAGGAGTAACAAGAGCAATACAGTCGAGTACAAGAAGAAGTAGAGAGGATATGTTGATGAGTGCAGAAATAGCTGACGTTGGAATGGTTGATGATGGAAACTCGTTTTTTTTTAATGCAACTTCTGTCAAAAGTGGAGTACAAAAAAACATCTATTTATTAAAAAATGCACCATTAAGAAATTTTGCGACAGGTAAACCAGACATAGAAATAAAAATAGAATTATAAATAAACGTGTACCTTGAATCATTATTTTTTTAATTTATTTTTTAATTATAAAATCCTGATTTTTGTGTATAAAGGCAGCTGATAATATCAATTACTTTCTTTCATTTAAAAGGTTCTCTGTCAAGAAGTGGGGTCAAAAAAATAATCAACATCAGATGAAATCTTCAATTGTATCAGTTTTTTGAGTATTTCAAAACTTTTGATCCCATATGAGACCCTTTTTATTACCTTTATTTTATTATTGTAACCTTCTACAAATCCATTATCTATCCTTGTTTCAAATGAATTTACTATTTCTAAATACCAATTTCTATAAGTCTTCGATAAATACATACATTCTTTTATTCCTGATTTGGATAAATCTTCTATTAATTCTTCTAAACCTACTTTATAAGCTCTTATTGTTGACGATTTCCTATCTTTCAATACTGTCAATAACTCTCTTTCACCATTATATACTGCCAACTGATATTTTTCATTGTCTACATTTCCTTTTATTCCTGCTAAGGCTCTGTATACTAATTTTGCATTCTTTTTTCTTTCTACACTGTTCGACTATCTGTCTGTTAAAAATATCAACAAAAAGACAAATGCAGCTCCATTTGCTGTTTACTCTGATATATGTGAAATCACTTACCAATATTTCTAGAGGATTTTTACTTTTAAATTTTCTATTCAAAAGATTATCGGTCTCATTTTCCGGTATTTTCATATTAACAGGTTTGTAACTGGCTTTTGTATAGCTTGATACAAGACCAATATTTTCCATTATTATACTGATTTTTCTTCTTGAAACTATATATTTTAATTTAGAAAGTTCAATTTTTATCTTTCTGGTTCCATAATTATTTCTATTATCTTTGAATATTTTTTTATTATTTGTTCCCAAATATCATTATTTTCTTTTCCAAGCTGCTTCAACTTATTTTTTCTGTCCAGTTTAGTGTATAACCCATCCAGTTTAAGGAAAATCCAACCCTTCAGTAATAACAGTAAAAATTCCGCTTACTTTTTCTCCGAAACGGCTGTCCAGCTCATTCCACCAAGTCTTTGGCAATATCAGGAAGACATGTGTATCTGAATAAAATGAAGAATCAAACAGACGTATCTCATAGTCATCACTGATAATCCCGTTAAAACCACGGATTGTGATATATCTGTCAGCACCTGAGAAACTAAGCTTAATAACAAAATTATTATTGTCATATATAACATCCAGCCCCTCATCAGTCTCTTTTACACCAACATTCTTTTCAGGAATATATTCACCGAAATATTTTATAATATCACTGTCATATTCACGCCAGTCCACTATCACGCCAAAAAGATAAGAAAAAAGAACATCAAGTGGCAAATCCTTTTCCAGATTGCGGTTGTTCATTTCTTCCTTGTATTTTTCAAAAAATGAGTCCAGAGCTTCCTGTTCAGGTTCAAAAAGCAGTATACATTCATTTAAATCAGGTTTATTAATACTCATAAAACAATCCTCCTATAATTTTAAAAAGTTTTCCAAAAATAAAGCAACCCCGTTTTCAGAATTTTTTTTTGCAATATAGTCAGCTTTTGACTTTACATCGTCATTGGCATTTTCCATTGCAACTCCGTATTTTACTGAAAAAAGCATTTCAAGGTCATTTTCTGCATCACCGAAAGCTATTACTTCATCAGGATGAAAGCCATATTTTTCAAGAAGAAATTTTATCCCGTTTCCTTTTGAGACATCAGGATTCATTATTTCCAGAAAAGTAGGGCTTGAAAGACCTTTGTATATTTTATTCTTATATTTTTCTACAACATATGAATCTACTGTTTTTGTAGTGTCCACATCATTTATAAACATCATTTTATTAAAATCAAGTTTCGGCATATCATCAAAGTTGATTACATTTTCCTGTAACTGTGATTTTGTACCATAAGCTTTTGCTGTGTCGTTATAATCTTCAAGATACCATTTTTCATTACTGAAACCATGATAATACAAATTATTTTTTCTGCCGTAATCAATTAATTCACGTGCAATAGAGTCATCAAGAGTAAGCTCAAATATCTTTTTCCCCTCTGAATCATGAATTACCGCACCGTTATAATTTATAATCTCAGTATCAAGCTCCAGATGGTCATAAAATCTTTTCATTGCGAGAAAACTTCTCCCTGTGGCAATAAAAAATTTTATTCCCGCCTTTTTTAATTTTTCAATCATTTTTTTTGTTTCTTCAGAAATAGTACCGTTTTCATTAAGAAGAGTACCGTCAAGATCACTAAATACAGCTTTTATCATGGTATATACCCCGTTTCTACTAAAAGTTATTGTTATAAATAGTATATCATATGTTTATAAAAAAAATTAAGTATTGCAAATTTTTTTTCTTTTTTTCCTCTATTTTCATAGCTTTTATAAGTTTTATGACAGAATAAAAAATTTTTTTTGAACTAACCTATTGACTATTTATAAAATCAAGGTATCATATTGTTATCAATTAGTTAACAAAAAAGAGAAAAGTTTTTTTTTACCTAACGTGTTTACAAATAACTAACATAATTTACAGATAATGAATTTAGGAGGGAAACA